>JBGAOO010000370.1:0-3048 GCA_044221765.1 Usitatibacteraceae bacterium
CCGTGCCGTTGTACTCGGCATCCTTCACGAGCGGGTTGATGCAGGCGCCGGGCGAGGTTTCGGTGAGGCCGTAGGCCTCCACCAGGGGCGTGCGCGTGACCTGCTTCCACCGCTCGGCCACCGCACGCTGCACGGCCATGCCTCCGCCGAGCGTCATCTTGAGATGGGAAAAATCGAGGTCCGCGAAGCCCGGCGTGTTCAACAGGGCATTGAACAGGGTGTTCACCCCGGTGATCGCGGTGAAGCGGTGGCGCGAGAGCTCCTTCACGAACCCGGGCATGTCGCGCGGGTTGGGCACCAGGACGTTCTTCGCGCCGAACTTCATGAACGTGAGGCAATTCCCGGTGAGCGCGAAGATGTGATACATCGGCAGCGCCGTGATCACCACCTCGCGGCCGTCCTCCAGGCCGTTGCCCACCCAGCTCGACACCTGAAGCAGGTTCGAGACCAGGTTGCCGTGGGTGAGCATGGCCCCCTTGGACACGCCGGTCGTGCCGCCGGTGTACTGCAGGAATGCGATGTCCTCGGGCCCGATCGGCGGCGGCGCGAGCTGGTGGCGCCCGCCGGCGGACAAGGCCTGCGGGAAGCCCACGGCACCGGGCAGCTCGAAAGGCGGGACCATCTTCTTCAGGTACTTCGCGCCGAGGTTCGTGACGAGCGATTTCGGGAAGCCCAGCATGTCGCCCACCTGCGTGGTGACGATGGTCTTCACCCGGGTCCGCGCGACCACTTCCTGGAGCGTATGGGCGAAGTTCTCCAGGATGACGATCGCCTCGGCCCCGGAGTCGTTCAGCTGGTGCTCGAGCTCCCGGGGCGTGTAGAGCGGATTGCAGTTCACGCCGATCAGGCCGGCCCGCAGCAACCCGAAGACGGCGACCGGGTACTGGAGCAGGTTGGGCATCATGAGCGCGACCCGGGTGCCCTTGCCCAGGCCCGCCACGTTCTGCAGCCAGCTGCCGAAATCGGACGAGAGGCGGTCGAGCTCCCGGTAGGTGATGGTGCGACCCAGGCAGGTGAAGGCCGGCAGGTCGGCGAACCGGCCACAACTGCGCTCGAGGATGTCGCGAATGCTCGCGTACTCCCCCAGGTCGATGTCGGCGGCCACGCCGGGCGGGTAGGACTTCAGCCAGACTCTTTCCATGGGTCTCCTCGCGGGTCCGCGGCTGCATCGACCGGGCGGACTGTTGTCGTGGCGCGCCCCTGCCCGCCTCTCACGGGCGGTGTTCGCGGCGTCGCGGCGCAAGTCTAACCCACCCGCTGCCGGCGAAGAATAGTGTGATTGCTCTAATTCTCCCGCCTAGACTGCGCAGCATGCAGGCAGGGCTGACCGCCCCATGGTGGGTGCGGTGCCCGGACGAATCGTGGAGGCAAGCATGGCAAGGAAAGCGAAAGCCGGGACCAAGGCCCGAAAGAACGTCGGCGACAACCAGCTCGCGCAGGCGGTGACCCAGTCGGCCCAGAAGATCTGGCTGGCCGGCCTGGGCGCCTTCGCCCGCGCCCGCAGCGAGGGAGACAAGATGTTCGACCTGCTCGTCGAGCAGGGCAAGGGGCTGCGCGCGAAGACCGAGACCGCGGCCGACCAGGCGCTCAAGAACGTGCGCGCGCAGGCCGACGCGACGATCAGCAACGCGCAGGGCAAGTGGGACAAGCTCGAGCAGGTGTTCGAGGACCGCGTTTCGCGCTCGCTCAACCGGCTGGGCGTGCTCACCAGCAAGGACGTCGACGAGCTGGCGAAGCAGGTCTCCGATCTCAACGAGAGCGTTCGTGCCCTCATGGGCGGCGCCGCGCCCAAGCGCGCGACCCGCAAGGCCCCGGCCAAGAAGGCAAGGGCGAAGAAGCCCGCGCGCCGCGCCGCGAAGTGAAATGACGCGGGGAGGGCCGTGCCCTCCCCGCCGGACGATCCTCCTCCATCCTTGTCCGTGACCCGGCGCCTGCCGGGAACCGAAGGATGTTCGGGCCCGCGAAGCTTGCGGGCCCTTTCTTATTCGCGCGTCACGCGCTCCACCAGCTTCACGTAGGCCTTCATCGCCTCTTCCTGGCCGGTGCCCTTCAGCTTGGCCCACGCCTCGTACTTGGCGCGGTTCACGAAATCCGTGAACCCGGGCTTCTCGCCCACCACGTCGCCCTCGGTCGCCTGCTTGAAGTGCGCGTAGAGCTTGAGCTTCAGGTCGTTGCCAGGATCCTTCTTGGCCTTCAGCACGGCGGCCGCGGCGGCTTCGAACTGCTTTTTCACGTCGGCCATTCTTCTCCTCCTCCATTCCCGATCTTGCCCCGGCGGGGTTGGTGCTAAAGTTAGCCGAACCCGCGCAGCGCCGCAACGGCGGGAGATCGCAAAAGAACAAGCGAGAGGAGCGCCCCATGCCCCCGGCACGGCGAGAACGCATTTCCGGCGTGGACACCGCCTGGCTCCGGATGGAGCACCCGACGAACCTCATGATGATCGTCGGGGTGATGATGTTCGAGGGGAAGCTGGAGCTCGCCCGCGTCAAGCGCACGGTCGAGCGCGGCTTCCTTTCCTTCCGCCGCTTCCGCCAGCGCGCCGTGCAGGACCAGGCCGGCGCCTGGTGGGAAGACGACGAGAACTTCGACCTCGACTCGCACGTGCACCGCCTGGCGCTGCCGGGCAAGGCGGACAAGGCGGAGCTGCAGGCGCTCGTGAGCGACATGGCGAGCACCCCGCTCGACTTCACCAAGCCGCTCTGGCAGTTCCACCTCGTCGACAACTATGCGGGCGGCAGCGCGCTGATCCTGCGCATCCACCACTGCTACGCGGACGGGATCGCCCTCATCGGGGTGATGCTGTCGATGACGCACGAGACGGCCAAGGGCAGCCTCTCCCTGCCCGAGAGGCAAGTCGAGCCCGCCTCCGACGCCGAGGCCGACTTCTGGGCCCAGGTCCTCAAGCCCGTCGCCGGCGCGCTGGAGAACGCCACGCGCATGGGCCGCAGCCTCATCGACCAGGGCCGGGAGATCGCCTCCAACCCGGGGCTCGCGGGCGATGCGCTGGAGGGCGTGACGCGCAAGGGCATGGACTTCGCCGCCGAGATC
>JBGAOO010000371.1:0-3027 GCA_044221765.1 Usitatibacteraceae bacterium
CATCATGTCGCCACTCAGCACGCGCCCCGGAAGTTCCCGCACGTAGGCGAGGATGGCGGCGGCGGTCGCGGGCGTGGCCGGCCGGCGCATCAGTTCGTCGATCGTCTCCACGTGCTCCTCGCGGCCGGCGTGCCGGCAGGTCGCATGACCTGCCGGGCGCCTTTCAAGGACCTAGACGGCCTTGATCTCGTTGCGGATGAGGCCGATGCCGGCGATCTCGGTCTCCATGATGTCGCCGGGCTTCATGAACTCCGGCGGCTTCATCGCGTTGCCCACGCCGGGCGGGGTGCCCGTGGCGATGATGTCGCCCGGCTCGAGCGTGAGTCCCAGCGAGAGCTCGGCGATGATGGTCGGGATCTTGAAGAACATCTGCGCCGTGGTCGCGTCCTGCTTCACCACGCCGTTCACGCGCGTCTGCAGCTTGAGGTTGCCGTAGTCGAGCGCCCCGCGCGTGACGATCCACGGGCCCATGGGGCCGTGGCCGTCCAGGCTCTTGCCCTTGAACCACTGGCCGCCGTGGCGCTTCGCCTGCACGTCGCGCGCGGTGGTGTCGTTGATCACCGAGAAGCCGAAGACGTGGTCCATCGCCTGCGCCTCGGTGATGTTGTGCCCGCGCTTGCCGATGATCACGGCGAGCTCGCCTTCCCAGTCGATGAGCGTGGAGACCTTCGGGTCGAAGGGAATGGGCGAGAAGGGCCCGTTCATCGAGTGCGAGGCCTTCGAGAAGAAGACCGGGTGCTCGGGATAGGTCTGCTTCGGGTCGCGCATCGCCTTGCCTTCCTCGAAGTGCGCGAGGTAGTTCCAGCCCACGCAGTAGATGTTGCGCGGGGCTTCCGGGATGGGGGAGGCGAGGAACACCTCGCCGATGAGCGGGTAGTCGCCCTTGGCGCCCTCGGCCAGGGTGCGCACCTGCTTGAGCGCGGCATCGCCCGCGGCGATGAGCGAGAGCATGCTCTTCGCGTCGAAGGCGAGCTTCATCCCCTTCTTCTTCGCCTCCTTCCCGAGGTCCACCACGCGGCCGTCGTCCAGCACCACGCCCGTGCGCTGGGCCGGGTCCTTGGGCAGCGAGAAGGTCGCCAGGCGCAGGTCCCTGGTCGGCGTGAGTTTCTGGCGCGCGGTGGTGCCCGGCGCATCGGCGGCCTGCGCCTGCCCCGCGAGCACCGTGCCCGCCACCAGCGCCCCGCCCATCGCGATGAAATCCCGCTTCGATTCGTCCATGTCTCCTCCTGTCGTGGTTATGGTTGTGTGCCGCGAAACCGCAAGGATGCGCCGCCTCGGGCGCGCCCGCCAAGCCGGGTTCCGTCCGACGGAATGCCGCGCGCCTAGGTGCCCGAGACGTCCAGGCGACGGCCGTTGGGCGGGATGAAGGACTCGAGGTAGTAGAGCGGGTTCGCGCGCCCGGCGCTCGCGGCGCTCTCGAGCAGGATGCCCTTGGCGCCCGCCTTCAGGCCCAGCGCGCGGCACGCCTCGGGCGGGAACTTCGCGAAGGACACGCGCTGCTCGATGAGCGTGATGGGCGCGCCCGAGGCGCGGCCCAGCAGCTGCTTCAGGTTGGCGCCGTCGAGCGAGGCGAGGGGCTTGTCGCTGATCTCCGGGAAGGTGTCGGCGTTGAAGTAGAAGCGGTTGAAGAGGTTGAACTCGCCGTTCACGCTCAGGCGCCGGTCGATGCGGATGATGTCCTCGCCCTTCTGGTGCAGCCAATCGGACCACGGCCCGCGCTCGGCGATGCGCTTGCGCGCGAGCACCTTCGGGAAGAGCGGCAGGAACGCGGGCTCGCCCTCCCCGCCCAGGAAGCGCAGGTGCAGCGGCGCGTCGATGGGCGCGCGGCCCTCGGCGACGAAGGTCCCGCTGCCCTGCGTGCGCACCACCAGCCCCTCGTCCACCAGGTCGCGCAGCGCGCGCTGCACGGTGCCCAGGCTGAAGGGCGTGGCGCGCGTGAGCTCGCTCTCGGTGGGCAGCCGGTCGCCGGGCTTCCAGTGGCCCTCGCGGATGGCGCTGAAGAGGATCTCGCGCAGCTGCGCGTACTTGGGCAGCCCCGGCGGCAGCGGGCGGCTGAACTTCGCGAAGAAGTCGGCCGGGGTTCGGGCGCTGTGCTTCATGCGGGGCGTGTCCTCATGCGGCAAGGGTACGGCGGAACCGACTTGACGACAATTACTATATAGTACTAAAGTATTACAGCACCAGCCCCCTCGGAGCCCCCCATGAAGATCCAGTCGCTCGCCGCCGGCCTCGCCCTCGCCCTCGCCGCCTACGCCGCCACCGCTTCCGCGCAGGCCTGGCCCACCAAGCCCGTGAAGATCCTCTTCGGCTTCCCGGCCGCGAGCGCCACCGACATCATCGCGCGCGCCGTCGGCCAGAAGCTCAGCGAGAAGTGGGGCCAGCCCGTGGTGATCGACAACCGCCCCGGCGCCGGCGGCAACCTGGGCAGCGAGCTGGCCGCGAAATCGCCCGCCGACGGCTACACGATCTTCTTCGGCACGGTCGCCAACGCGATCAGCGCCACCTACTACACGAAGCTGAACTACGACTACCTCAAGGACTTCACGCCCATCACGCTCGTGGCCACGACGCCGCTCGTGGTCGCGGTGAACCCCGGCGTGCCGGTGAACAACGTGAAGGAGCTGGTGGCCTACGCGAAGGCGAACCCCGGCAAGCTCAACTTCGGCTCCGGCGGCACGGGCACCTCCAACCACCTGGCCGGCGAGATGTTCAAGGGCGCCACGGGCACGGAGATGACGCACGTCCCCTACAAGGGCACGCCCGCCGCGTACACCGACCTGCTCTCGGGCCAGATCCAGCTCATGTTCGACAACATCGTGGCGGTGACCGGGCACGTGAAGTCCGGCAAGCTGCGCGCCATCGCCGTCACGAGCGCCCAGCGCGCGCCCTCGCTGCCCGACGTGCCCACCGTGGCGGAGTCGGGCCTCCCCGGCTTCGAGGCGGTGTCCTGGATCGGCGCGCTGGTTCCCGTGGGCACGCCGAAGGAGGTCGTCGACAAGATCCACACGGACCTGGTCGCGGTGCTTC
>JBGAOO010000372.1:0-3028 GCA_044221765.1 Usitatibacteraceae bacterium
AAGTGTCTGTCCCCTTCAGGAAAGTGTCTGTCCCCTTCAGGCCCCTTCAGGCCGCATCAGTGCCTTGGATGCGCGCCGAGAACCGATTGGATTCGAGCGCGCGGGCAGGCACGACGCCGGGCGGGTAAAATGACGCCCGACCATGAGCAAAATCCTCCTCAGCCTGCCCAAGGGCGAGCGCGTCGGCATCGCCTTCTCCGGCGGCCTCGACACGTCGGCCGCCCTCGCCTGGATGCGCCACAAGGGCGCCATCCCCTACGCCTACACGGCCCACCTCGCGCAGCCCGACGAGAGCGACTACGACGACATCCCGCGCAAGGCGAAGCTCTACGGCGCCGAGGGCGCGCGCCTGGTCGATTGCCGCGAGGCCCTGGTGCACGAGGGCCTGGTGGCGCTGCAGTGCGGCGCCTTCCACATCTCGACGGCCGGTCGCACCTACTTCAACACCACGCCCCTGGGCAGAGCCGTCACCGGCACGGTGCTCGTGAAGGCGATGCAGCAGGACGGCGTGAACATCTGGGGCGACGGCTCCACGTACAAGGGCAACGACATCGAGCGGTTCTACCGCTACGGCCTGCTCGCCAACCCGGCCCTGCGCATCTACAAGCCCTGGCTCGACCGCGACTTCGTGCGCGAGCTGGGCGGGCGCAAGGAGATGAGCGAGTGGCTCCTCGCGCAGAAGCTCCCCTACAAGATGAGCACGGAGAAGGCGTACTCCACCGACTCCAACATCTGGGGCGCCACGCACGAGGCGAAAGAGCTCGAGTTCCTGAACAAGGGCCTGCGCATCGTGCAGCCCATCATGTCCGTGAAGCACTGGGACCCGTCGGTGGAGATCCGGGCCGAGGAAGTCACCGTGCGCTTCGAGGAAGGCTTCCCGGTCGCGCTGAACGGGCAGACCTTCACCGACCGCGTCGAGCTCGTGATGGAGGCGAACCGCATCGGCGGGCGGCACGGGCTGGGCATCTCCGACCAGATCGAGAACCGCATCATCGAGGCGAAGAGCCGCGGCATCTACGAGGGCCCGGGCATCGCGCTGCTGCACGTCGCCTACGAGCGCCTGCTCTCGGCGATCCACAACGAGGGCACCATCGAGAACTACCGCACGATGGGCAGGAAGCTCGGCCGCCTGCTCTACGAGGGCCGCTGGTTCGACCCGCAGAGCCTCATGCTGCGCGACACGCTCCAGCGCTGGGTCGGGCGCGCGGTGACCGGCGAGGTGGCGATCGAGCTGCGCCGCGGGGACGACTACACGATCCTCGACACGACGAGCCCGAACCTCACCTACCACCCGGAGCGCCTGTCGATGGAGCGCGTGGCCGAGGAGGCCTTCTCGCCCGGGGACCGCATCGGCCAGCTGCAGATGCGCAACCTCGACATCCTGGATTCGCGCGACAAGCTCGCGATCTACGCGAAGACGGGCGTGCTGCCCGCGGGCACCGGCGCGGCGGGCCTGCTCGAGGACGGCAGCGCCGGCAAGCCCTAGCGGCGCGCGCCTTCCCGGGCTCAGAAAGCCAGGCACACCGTGTAGGTCTGCCCGTCCTGCATCGCGCGGGCCGGAATGGCCGCGGTGCCCAGGGGCGCCCCATCGGGCACGGCCCGCATCGACCCGGTCGCGGTCTCGCCGTCGTCGAGCATGCCGTCCAGTTCCCTCGCGAGCGCGCCCCCGATCGCGCTCGAACACACCTGGAAGGTCCCGCGCAGCCCCGCCACCTGCACCAGGCCGGCGGTGGCACTGCTCACGCCCACGACGCCGCCCTCGGGATTGCGCGGCCGGTAGGCCTCGTCGGCCGGGTCCGCGGAACCGGCGAGGAAGCCCCCCAGGCGCACGTGCTGCCAGAAGACGAACGAATCGTCGGCGAGGCTCGTGGAATTCCAGCGGCCGTCGATCACGCCGTTGCCCGCGCCCGTGCCCGCGGTGACGAAGGCGCCGGGCAGGTGGCTCGCCGCGAGCGGGTCGTCGCCCGGCAGCGCGCGGAACTTGTCCTGGTAGGCGTTGATGGCGGTCCGTGCCACCGTGAAATCGGCGGCGAGGCTCTTCACCCGGGCGCTCTGCAGCATCGCGCGCGCCGTGATGGCGGTGCCCACGAGCAGGCCGACCACGACGACGATCACCGACAGCTCGACCAGGGTATGGCCCCGCTGGCCCCTGGCGCCGCCGCCGGCGGTCGCCTTCCTGCGAATCCTGTTGCGCATAAGCGAACCGGGCGGCCTCGACGGCAGCCCGGCATCCCGGAAATCTCCCTTTCCCGTGCCGCGAGATTAGGCGAATCCGGGATGCAGGTATGTGACATGCCTCAAGTTCCGGCCGCCGGCGGATTTCAGCTGAAACGCCACCGGCACGGACCCCGTTACAACGGAAGGGGACAGACACCTTCAGGAGGGTGTTGCTGGGATGCAACGCAAGGGAAGGCGTCGTTACGCGTCATTCCCCTTCGTCGAGGCGCCCGAGCGTGCGCCGGCCCATGGCGGCATGGCGCGGGTGGTCGGCGAGGCCGCTGTCGAGCAGCATCATGCCGAAGGCATAGGCCCAGCCTCGCGCGCGGGCCCACGTGGCCTCGCTCGCCTCGCAGGCCTCCATCGCCGCGCGCCGCGCCGCGCGCGTGCCGAGCAGGCCCCAGATCGCGGCGAGGTCCGTGGCCCGGTCGCCCGAGGCCAGGTCGCTCCAGTCGATGATGCCCACGATGCGCCCGCGCTCGACGAGGACGTTGCGCGCATGCAGGTCGCCGTGCAGCCAGCGATCGCCGTCGTCCCCCGGCGCCTCGAGCGCCGCCTGCCAGAGGCGCGCGAGCCGCGGCGTGAGGGCGTCGGTGGCGGCCGCCACGCGCGCCGCGCGTGCCTCGACCATGGCCTGCCGCTGGACGAGGGGCACCCCGCGCACGGGATTGCGCGGCGCCTCGGGCGGGGCCGGCACGTGCAGGGCGCGGAAGAACGACGCGAGCGTCGCGGCCTCGGACTCGGCCGGCGGCTCGAGGTCGGCGGCCTCGCCCGCGATCCAGGGCAGCACGCTCCAGCACCAGGGATAGCC
>JBGAOO010000022.1:0-24192 GCA_044221765.1 Usitatibacteraceae bacterium
GTAGGCCTCCACGGAGTCGGGCCAAGGCGCGAACACGCGAACGCCGATGCCGTAGCGCCGCTCGACCTCGGCTTGCAGGTCGAGCGTCTCCCGCGGCAGGCGGCCGGTGTCGAGCGTGAAGACGGAGATCGACGGGAACTCGCGCGCGACGAGGTCGATCAGCACCATGTCCTCCGCGCCGAAGCTCGAGGCGAGGGTCGCGGGCAGGAAGTCCTTCTCGATGCGCTGGAGCGTCTCGCGAAGGCGGGCCAGATTGCGGGGCGCGCTCATGGCCGGGCGAGCTCGCGCTGGCGGAAGAGGGGGGCGCGGCCGTCGGCGGCCGACTGGTAGGTCACGGTGAAATCGCGCAGGGCGGCGACGAGGCCGGCCGGGTCCTTGCCTTCCTTCGGCTGGAAGGCGTCGAAGCCGCTGCGGGCGAGGTAGAACACCTGGTCGCGCAGCACGTCGCCGACCGCGCGCAGCTCGCCCCGGTAGCCCAGGCGCCGGCGCAGCAGGTAGGCGATCGAGTAGCCGCGGCCGTCGGCGAACTTCGGGAAGTGGACGGCGACCAGCGCGAGGCGCGGCAGGTCGGCGGCCAGCACGGCCGGATCGTCGGCCGGGTCCAGGCGCACGCCCAGGGGGCTGTCGCGCCGCAGCAGCTCGTCGCGGCGTGCCAGCCACACGGCGAGCGGCACGAGGAGCGCGCCCTCGGGCAGCGCCACGGATTGCGGCGTCCCGCCCTCGGCGAGCGCGACGGCCGTGAAGGCGTCGGCGTGGACGGCGCCGGCGCGAACCACCGGGCTAGGCATGGGCCGCCTCCCGTGCGTCGCCGTAGACGCTCGCCTTGAAGGGCCCCAGGCCGATGCGGTGCACGGTGTCCACGAAGCGCTCGTCCTCGTGGCGGTGGCCGACGTAGGTCGCGATGAGCTTGCCGATCACCGTCGGCACCTCGGCCGCGGCGAAGGACGGGCCGATCACCTCACCCAGTGCCGCCTCGCCGCCCTGGCGCCCGCCGATGGAGACCTGGTACCACTCGGCCCCGTGCTTGTCGACGCCGAGGATGCCGATGTGGCCGACGTGGTGGTGCCCGCAGGAGTTCATGCAGCCGGAGATGTTCAGGTCCAGCTCGCCGATGTCGTGCAGGTAGTCCAGGTCGTCGAAGCGTTCCTGGATGGCCTGCGCGACGGGAATCGACTTGGCGTTCGCGAGCGAGCAGAAATCCCCGCCCGGGCAGCAGACGATGTCGGTGAGCAGGCCGATGTTGGGGGTGGCGAGGCCCGCATCGCGAGCGGCGAGCCACAGGTCGAAGAGGTCGCGCTTCCTCACGTCGGCGAGCACGAGGTTCTGCTCGTGCGTCACGCGCAGCTCGCCCAGGCTGAAGCGGTCCGCGAGGTCGGCGACGATATCGAGCTGGTCGGCGGTGGCATCGCCCGGGGGCACGCCGGTCTTCTTGAGCGAGAGCGTGACGGCCGCGTAGCCGGGCTGCCGGTGGGCGTGCACGTTGCGTTCCGTCCACTTCGAGAAGGCGCGGCTGTCGGCCAGGGCCTGCACGAACTCGGGGTCGAACTCGTCGAGCAGTTCGTACGCCGGCGGTTCGAAGAAGGCGGACACGCGGTCCAGTTCGGCCTGCGTCAGGGTCGCGTCGGTGCCGCGCAGGTGGGCCCATTCGGCCTCCACCTGGCGCGTGAACTCCGCCGTGCCCAGCGCCTTCACGAGGATCTTGATGCGCGCCTTGTAGAGGTTGTCGCGCCGGCCGTGCAGGTTGTAGACCCGCAGGATGGCCTCGGTGTAGGTGAGCATCTCCTGCCAGGGCAGGAACTCGCGGATCACGTGCCCGACGATCGGGGTTCGGCCCATGCCGCCGCCGACGATGACCTTCAGGCCCAGTTCCCCGTGCTCGTTGCGCAGCGCCCAGAACCCGATGTCATGCAGGAGCGTCGCCGCGCGGTCCTGCGCCGCGCCGTTGAAGGCGATCTTGAACTTGCGCGGCAGGTAGGCGAACTCGGGGTGGAACGTCGACCATTGCCGCAGGATCTCGGCGAGCGCGCGCGGGTCGACCAGCTCGTCGGCCGCGACGCCCGCGAAATGGTCCGTGGTGACGTTGCGGATGCAGTTGCCGCTCGTCTGGATGGCGTGCATCTCGACCTCGGCCAGCTCGGCGAGGATGTCGGGCACCGTCTCCAGCTTCGGCCAGTTGAACTGGATGTTCTGGCGGGTCGTGAAGTGGCCGTAGCCCTGGTCGTAGGCGCGGGCGATGCGGGCGAGCTTGCGCAGCTGGCGCGAGGAGAGCAGGCCATAGGGCACCGCCACCCGCAGCATCGGCGCATGGCGCTGCACGTAGAGCCCGTTCTGCAGGCGCAGCGGCCGGAACTCGTCTTCGGTGAGCTCGCCGGCCAGGTAGCGGCGGGTCTGGTCGCGGAACTGGGCGACGCGTTCGTCGACGAGGCGTTGGTCGAGGGGGTCGTATCGGTACATGGCCGACATCGTATCGACGCAGCATATTCCTGAAAAATACCTGATAATGATATGTAGATAATCAAAAGCTATATAGAAAAGCGATGAATATTCAACAACTTCGATACGCGGCGGAGATCGCCAGGCGGGATCTGAACATCTCGGCCGCGGCGGCGGCCCTGCACACGTCCCAGCCGGGCGTCTCCAAGCAGGTGGCCGCGCTGGAGGAGGAACTGGGCGTCCCGATCTTCGTGCGGCACGGACGGCGCCTCACCGCGGTGACCGATGCGGGGCGAGAGATCCTCAAGGGCATCGACCGCATCCTGGCCGAGATCGCCACGCTCAAGGCCGTGGGCGAGGAGTACGCGCACCACGACAAGGGAAGCCTCACCGTGGCGGTCACGCACACGCAGGCCCGCTACGCGCTGCCGAAGGTCGTGACGGCCTTCAAGAAGGCCTATCCCGACGTGCGCCTGAAGCTGCTGCAGGGCAGCCCGCACCAGCTGGCGAGGCTCGTGATCGACGCGGAGGCGGACATCGCCATCGCGACGGAGGCGCTCGCCGACTACGAGGAACTGGTCTCGATTCCCGGCTACCAATGGCACCACTGCGTCGTCGTGCCGATCGCGCACCCGCTCGCGAAGGCGAAGCCGGTCACGCTCGAGGCCATCGCGCGTTTTCCCATCGTGACCTACGACCCCTCGTTCACCGGGCGCACCGCGATCGACCGGGCGTTCGCCCAGCGTGGCCTCAAGCCCGACTTCGCGCTCACCGCGCTCGACTCGGACGTGATCAAGTCCTACGTGGCGCTCGGCCTGGGCGTGGGCATCGTCTCGTCGATGGCCACCGAGCGGGCGAAGGAGGAGGGGCTCGTCGCGCTCGATGCCGCGCACCTCTTCTCCACGCAGACCACCCGCCTCGCCTTCAAGCGCGGCGCCTGGCTGCGCGGCTTCACGGTGGCGTTCATCCGCCTGTTCTCGCCTCACGTGAGCCGCGAGGACCTGGCCGCGCTCGCGGGCACGGGCGGGGCGGACTTCGAGATCTAGCTCAGCACTGGGCCCACTGGGCGCTGTAGGTCGAGAGCGGGCGCACGACCACGCTGTCGTCCGCCTCCGCCTTGGCGCGGCCGCCGCGCTCCAGGTCCAGCCGGAAGCCGAACTTCTGGAAGAACGTCTCGAACATCTCGCCGCCGAAGGTGCCCACGGCGAAGAACTCGTCGCGCTTCGCGTCGTGCTCGAGCAGCACGGTGGCGAGCGGCTGCGGGGCCGGGCCCGAGACCACGCGCGCCCCGGCCGAGGGGTCGTAGACGCTCCGGTCGGAGCAGCAGGTGATCACCTTGCCCGCGCCCGCCACCGGGCTGGGCTTGTCGCGGTAGCCGATGAAGCTCACCTGGCGCGTGGGATAGGTCAGCTTGTGCGCGCAGATCGCCGAGTAGGCGACGACCGTCTTCTCGGGCCCCACGCCGCCTTCCCAGCGGTAGGCGAGGCCGCTCTCCGTGCGCAGGTCGATGCCCCCGGCCGGCGGCTTCGCCAGGCGCAGCAGGAAGCACGGCGTCGCCGCGAACGGGTACTCGAACACGTAGTTCACGCCGGCCTGCAGGGAATCGGAGCGGATGGGCTGCCCGCGCTCGTCGACGAGCTTCGAGCGGCGGTACAGGCGCGTCTTCAGGGTGGCGGCGTCGGCTTCGGTGGGCAGCGTGGTCGCTGCCGCCGAGGCGGCACAGAGCTTCACGAAATCGCGGCGTTCCATGGGCGGCTGGTCGTGGGGGGGCCAGGCGACAGTGTAGCGGCTCGGGGCAGGCTCAGCGTTCGGGTTCCACGCGCACCTCGCGGCTGTCGGCGCGTCCCTGGTCGTCGATGGCGCGGATGAGGTAGCGGCCGGCGGTGCGCGGGCGCCAGGCGAGCGTGCGCGAGGCGGGCGCGGAGCCGAGGTAGCTCTCCCCGGCGAACCAGTGCAGCTCGTGCGCGCTCGCATCGACGCTGGCGGCGAGGGCGATCTCGGGCGCCTGCGCCTCGCCCAGGCGCAGGACATAGGCGGTGCCCGTGAGCGGCGACTGGATGCGCGGGGCGGCGCCGGCGGCCTCTCCCCCGGCGCAGGAAGCATCGGGCGGCGCGCGCCGGGGCAGCCCGGCCTGCTCGAAGAGGCGCTGCAGGTCGGAAGGCCAGAACTCGTAGACCGCCAGGCGCGAGCGCGCCAGTTCCTCCGGGGTGCAGGCGGCGCGGCCCGTGCGCGGATCGATGGCGACGGCGCGGTGCAGCGTGCTCGGCCGGATGGGCGACTTGCCGGGAATGAACCAGGTCTCCTCGCGCTTCGGGCACCACGCGTTGGGCAGGTCGCCCGAGGCCGAGCAGATCGTCACGCGGGCGAGTCCCATCGGCGCGCGCGAGGCCACCTCCACCCCGAGCCGGCCCTCGGCCGCCAGGGCGTCGGCGATCGAGAAGAAGAGCGGCGCGGCGGTGCGCACCCCCACGAAGGCCGGGTTTCCCTCGCCGTCGAAATTGCCGACCCAGACCACGAGCACGTAGGGGCCGGCGACCCCCGCCGTCCACGCGTCGCGAAAGCCCCACGAGGTGCCCGTCTTCCAGGCGACCTGGCGTGCCTGGGCGCGCTCGGCGAGCGAGGAATCCGGGCGCGGGTTCTCGCGCAGCATGTCGAGCGTCACGAAGGCCGCCTCCGCCGAGAGCAGCCGCTTGCCGGTGGATGGCGGGTCCTGGGCTCGCTGGCGCAGGGGCTTCAGCACGCCGCCGTTGGCGAGCATCGCGTAGAGCTGCGCGAGCTCCTCCATGGTGACGCCGCCCCCGCCCAGGGCGAGCGCGAGGCCGTAGTGCTTCGCGCTGCGCAACTGCCCGACCTGCGCCTCCTGCAGGAACTGGTGCAGCGTGGGCGAGGCGAGGTTGGCGGCGAGCGAGACGGCCGGCACGTTGCGGCTTCGCACGAGCGCGTCCTTCGCCGCGATCGGGCCGGCGAACTGCCCGTCGAAGTTCTCCGGGCTGAAGGGACCGAAGCTCGTGGGCGCGTCCTTGAGGATCGTGCCCGGGTGGATGAGGCCCTGGTCCAGCGCGAGCGCGTAGATGAAGGGCTTGAGCGTGGAGCCCGGCGAGCGCCGCGCGGCCACGCCGTTCACCTGTCCCTCGATGCGCTCGTCGTGGAAATCGGCGGAGCCCACCAGCGCGCGCACGGACAGGTCGCGCGTGTCCACGAGCAGGGCCGCGGCGTTGCGGATGCCGTACGGCGCCTCCCGCTCGACGTGCCGTCGCACCTGGCGCTCGAGCGTGCGCTGCAGGCGCAGGTCCAGGGTGGTCGCGATCTCGCTGGCGGGCGACTCGCGGTTCGCGGCGAGCACGGCCGTGGTGAAGTGCGGCGCGGCGAAGGGCAGCTCGCGCGGGGTGCGCAGCAGCATCGGCGCGCCCACGACCTCGGCGAAGCGCTCCGCCTCGGGATGCCGCGCCGTCCATTGCCGGAAGAGGAGGGCGCGCGCGCGCACGAACGAGGGCGCCTCGGCCTTGCCCGGCGTGCGCCGGCTCGGGCTCTGCGGGATCACGGCGAGCTGGAGCACTTCCGGCGTCGTGAGGATGCGCGCGGGCTTGGAGAAGTAGATGAGGCTCGCCGCCCCCGCGCCCTCGATGTTCTGGCCGTAGGGCACGAGGTTCAGGTACGCCTCGAGGATCTCGTCCTTGCCGTAGAGCGCCTCGAGCCGCAGCGCGAGCGCCGCCTGCAGGAGCTTGCCGCCGACGGTGCGCGTGTTCAGGCGATGGTGGATGCGCGCGAGCTGCATGGTGAGCGTGGAGCCGCCCTGGCGATCGTCGGCCGCGTAGGTCCGCCAGGCGCCCCGCGCGAGCGCGACGGGGTTCACGCCCGGGTGCCAGCGGAACCAGCGGTCTTCCTTGAGCAGCACCGCCTCGACCAGTTCCGGCGGGAGCGAGGCGAGCGGCGTCCAGAGCCGGTACTTGTCGTCGGCGGCGAGCGTGAGCCGCAGCAGGCGCCCGTTCGCGTCGAGCACCGCCGTGGAGGTCGGCACCAGGGCGCGGAAGGGCTCGTGCCAGAGCGCGCGTGCGCCGGCGAGGAGCAGCGCGCCCGCCAAGGCGAGGCCCGCGAAGGCGAGGGCGCCCACCGCGAGCCGGCGACGCAACGGGGAGGACATCCCCCGCCTCACTTGGCCGTCGCCGCTTCCACGGCGATGCGACCGCCCAGCGAGCGCGCGGTGACGCCGCGCTCGTACATCGCCTCGGCGAAGGCGGGCGGCACCGCGTAGCTGCCCGCGTTCGTCGCCTTGATGCGGTAGACGAACGAGCGCGCCTCGCCCGTCACGCCGCCGTAGAGCACGACCCGGTCCTCGCGCACGTCGGCGAACTCGGGCGCCCAGGTGGAGGCCTTCGTGCCGATGGGCGGCGTCCAGCGCTCCTCGTCGTCCTCGCCCTGGGGCTCGCCTTCCTTCGCGTCGGCTTCGCCGTCCCGGCGACCTTCGCTCGCCGCGGGCTTCCTCGCGCGCGGCTCGAGCACGACCTCGAAGCCGCCGGGGAGCAGGTCGACGATCGCGACGTTGTCGACGAAGGCGCGGTCCACGGCGCGGATCTTCAGGTGCACGTCGATCTCCTCGCCGAGCTTCGCGGTCGTGACCGGCTTGCCGGCCGCATCGGTGAACTCGCGCAGGATCTCCAGGCCCTGGCGCAGCGCGGTGGCGGGAGGGTTGCGCTCGAAGCCCGCGCGCGTGATCGCGTAGTAGGCGGCGAGGTCCGCGTCGTTGCGCAGGCGAAGCGACTTCGCCTCCGGCGTGAACGCCGCGCGCGGCACGAGCGAGGCGGGCAGGGCGAGCGGCCGGGCCTTCCCGTCGGGCAGGATCTCGCTGATCGCGAGCTTCGCCGCGCCCTGCGCGTCGCCGCCCAGGGTGGCCACCGCATCCAGGGCGAGGAGCGCGTAGGCCGAGCCGATCGTGTTGTAGGAGCCCCTCTCGATGGGCCGCACGAGGTCGGCGAGCGCGGTGGCGCGCAGGTCCTTGTAGCGGTCCGGGAAGTGCTTCGCCAGCACGAAGACGATCTGCGCATCGCGGGTGAGCGGGTCGTGGTAGCGCTCGTACTTCGTGGTCGTGCCCGTCTTCAGCTCGGCCACGGTGCGGCCGGCGAGGCGCTCCTGCTTCATGAGCAGGTAGGCCGCGCCCAGCCAGGCGGCGGTGGCGTCGTTCTTCCAGGTCTTCGCGTGGCGTTCGTCCAGGCGCTTCTGGAGCGCGCCGGCCAGGTTGGTGGTGACCATGCCCTGGCGCGTGAGCAGGTAGATCGCCTGGGCGCGCACGCGCTCGTCGGCGAGGCTCTCGCCCTCGGTGGCGGCGAAGTCCTGCAGCCAGCGGTTGCCGCTCGCGAGCATGTCCGCAGGCACGGCGTAGCGGCGCTCGCGCGCCTCGGCCAGGAAGAGCATGGCGTGCACGGCGGGCACCGGCTCCACCTTGAGGCTCGCGGTGTAGAGGCCGAAGCCGCCCTCGGCGTTCTGCCGCTGGCGCAGCGTGGACACCAGCGCCGCGATGCGCTCGGCGGGCGTGGCGAGGCCGGCGCCGCCCTTGAGGTGCCCGAAGTCGGGCCGCTCGGCGAGCACGAGCGCCGGGATCGCCTGGCTCACGAGCTGTTCCGTGCACAGGTGCGGGAAGTCGGCGAGGTAGCTCGCGAGGCCGTGGGCGAGGGTGAGCGGCACGAAGGAGATGCTCGCCTCGCGCCTGGCGAAGGGCGCGAACAGCTCGCGCGCCACGGGCACGTCGACCTCGCCCTTCACCGTGCCCGCCTTGAGCTCGTTGAAGTAGGGCATGGCCGGGCGCAGGCTCAGGTCCGTGGCGACCTTGTTCGATTTCGCGCCGTGCCGGGCCGTGAACGTGAGGGTGGCCGAGCCGAGCTTGTCGGTGGCCTTCACGCGGAAGGAGACGGAGCCCTCGCGCAGCTCGCCGATCCTCGCTTCCTGGCGCGCGCTGCCCACGACCTGCAGGTGCGCCGAGGTGGACAGCTCGACGGAGACGGCGGCGTCCTTGCCGGAGCCGGCGATCGTGTTGGCCACGCCCGCGCTCACCTCGAACTCGTCGCCGGGAGCGACGGTGGTGGGCACGTTGGGGGAAACCACCAGGTCCGCGCGCACCGTGGTCTTGCGCTGCACGGCGCCGACCGCATCCGGCGCGATGGCGACGGCCATCACGCGCAGGCTGCCGTTGAAGGTGTCGGGCACGGGCCAGGTGAGCTCGCGGTCCTCGCGGCCGACCTCGACCACGCCGGACCAGTAGGCGACGGGCTTGTCGCGCTTCCTCTTGAACGGGTTCAGGTTCTTGCCGATGGCGCCCTCGCCGTCGCCGCCGGGCGCGGCGAAGGCCATCACGCGCTTGTACTCGGGCAGGATGAGGTCGAGGATCTGCGAGGTGCGCACGCCCAGCTGGCGCTTCTGGAAGAAGTGGCGCAGTGGGTCGGGCGTCTTGTAGTTGGCCACCTGCAGGATGCCCTCGTCGACCGCGAAGACCACGACGCGCGCCGGGCGGTCCGCGCGCACCTTCATGCGCAGCAGCTCGCCGGGCTTCACCAGGTCGGGGGACGAGAGCGTGATCGCCGCCTTGCGCGCGTCCAGGCTCACGGAGAAGGGCGCCACGCCGTAGGAGAGCGGGCTCATGAAGATCTCCTCCGAGTTCGGGTCCCGGATGAAGGTCACGTTCACGTAGCCGTTGCCCTCGAAGTCCTTGGGCACGCGGATCCTCTGGACCGAGCCCGTGGTGCCCGCCTTGAACCAGGCGTGGGCGTAGACACGGTCGCGCTCGATCGTGATGAGGCCGCTGCCGGCATAGGGCGCCTGCACGCTCACCTCGATCTCCTCGCCGCGCGCGTAGTCGGCCTTGTTGAGCGCGAGCTGCAGCTCGGCGTTGCGGTCGAGCGCGCGGGCGATGTTGCCCTTGCCCGCGACGGCGTACTCGACGCGCGCGACCTCCAGCCCCTTCGCGTCCTTCACCACGAGCGCGAAGGCGCCGGCGTCCTGCGTGCGCAGCTCGAGCGCCGTCCCCTTGGCGGCGATGGCGAAAGGCTTCTCCTCGAGCACCGATTCGCGCTTGCGAGACTCGTACTTGAAGGTCCCGTTGTCCTGCTTGGTGAGGACGGAGACGAACTTGCGCTCGATCCAGGCGAGGGTGAGGCCGGGGATCGCCGTCTTCTGCGCCTTCGGGTCGATGCCGATCAGCGAGACGGTGCGCTTCGCCTCCTTCGTGATGTACCCCAGGTCGCCGTCGGCCTTCCAGCCGACGAGGTACGGCAGGGAGGACACGAGCTGGGCCGTCTCGGCCGCGACGCTGCGCCCGCCGCCCGCCTCGAAGCCCTCCGCCACGAAGGACAGGCGGTAGGTCGCGTCGGCGAAGCGCTGCAGGTTGAGGTCGAACTCGGCCTCGCCCTGGGCGTTGGTCGTGGCCGGGACGAGCTTCTCCTCGACGCCGTCCTTGGGCCGCTTCGGGTCGTAGAACGCGTAGTCGCGCCAGGCGCTGAAGGTCGGGTAGGCCGGCGTGAGGCGCAGGAGCGCGGTGACGCGCCGCCCCTCGGCCGGCGTGCCGAAGAGGTTCTGGAGCGTGATGCGCGCCTTGAGGTCGGCGGGCGGGACCCAGCCCTCCGGCGATTCCGCGGACAGGCGCGCGCTCATCTTCATGCGGTCGGGCAGGAACTCCTGCACCTTCACCGTGGTGGCGCCCAGCTGCGCGGAGCGCTCGCCGTCCTTCACCAGGTAGAGCGTGATCGCGTAGGTGCCGGTGGGCGAGGTGTCCTGCGTCGCGTGGCGGATCTCCTCGAAGCCGGCCTGCCCCAGCCGCAGCTTCTCCTTCTTCACCACGAGGCCGCGCGAGTCGGTGACCTCGACCTCGAGCGGGATGCCCACGGGCGTGCGCGCCCAGTCCTGCGCCTTCACCACCAGGCCCGCGTGGATCTCCTCGCCCGGGCGGTAGATGCCGCGGTCGGAGAAGAGGAACGCGTTGAGGCGCGAGGGGTCGCTCGACTCGCTGACCCCGCCCACGTCGAAGCGCGAGAAGTCCAGGTCGCGGTCGCCGCGGCCCACGGGCAGGAACGAGTAGTCGCCGGCCTTGCGCACGAGGAAGAGGGCGGGGGTGCGCTCGCTCGCGAGGCCGCGCGTGCTCGCGAGGGCGGCGCGGCCGGTGGCATCGGTGGCGGAGGTGATCACGGCGAGGCCGTTCCTGCCCAGCAGGTCCACCGAGGCGCCGGGGACCGGCTCGCCCGTGGCGATGGACTGCACGAAGACGTCGCTCGTGCCGTCGAGGGAGCGCTTCACCACGATGCCGAGGTCCGTCATCACCACCAGGCGCCGGTCGCGCTTGCCCGTGGCCCGCTTCTTCGCCGGGTCCCAGCTCGTGGCGGTGAGCATGAAGATGCCGCGCCTGTTCGCGGGATCGCCGTCGAGGTACTTCGACAGGTCGAGGGCGTGGTACTGCGCGGTGCCGGGCTCCTTGCGCGGGAGCGAGACGACCAGGTCGAAGCCCTCGGTCACGTAGGTCTCGTCGAAGTTGTCGAGGAACTCGGGCGTGGCGAAGTTGCCCTGCGACTGCGTGACCAGGTGCTGCACCTGCTGCGGCAGCACGCGGCCGATGGTGAAGCGGATGCCCTCGATGTCGCGGGCGAGCACCGGCAGCTTCTTCTCGCCCGAGAGCGCGAGGAGCGAGCCCGCGCTCATGAACTTGAGCTCCTTCGGGTAGGCGGGCACGCGCAGGATGCGCTCGTGGGCCTCGCCCAGCACGTAGCCGCCGAAAGAGCGCAGGCCCTTGGCCGTGCGCACGTACACGAATCGCCCGGGCGTGGCGCGGTAGCGGAAGCCGTGTGCCTCGACGTGCTCGCGCTCGCCGGGCAGCGCCTCCAGCTTGAGCGGCTCGGCCTGCGCGAGCACCTCCGGGCCGACCTGCCCCGGGTCGCTCCAGTTCGTGGGCGCCTTGCGGTCCTCGGGCTTGAGGCCCGGATGGTGCACCGGCAGCACCCAGGCGCTCACGGCCTTCGCCATCTCGCGCTCGTTCACGCTGGCGGAAGTGGTGAGCGTGAGGATCTGCTCGGGCTCGAGCCGCTCGTTGTTCACCAGGGACAGGAGGCTGCCGGTGACCTTCAGGCTGTTCAGGCCGGGCACGACGATGCCCGACTCGAGCTTCGCGGCCGTGGGCGGGCCGCCGCGCGCGGCGCGCACGCCCGGCTCCACGGTGAGCACGAGGCGCTGGTCCTTGGGCGGGATCGCGAGCGGGTCGGAGGCGACGAAGGCGCGCAGGCGAAGCTTGTCGTAGGTGACGCGCGCGTTCTGGCGCGTGCCGGAGCTGCCCAGCAGGCCGGCCTTCTCGCCCTCGAAGCGCAGCGCGATGCGCTTTTCCAGCTCGGCCGGGTCGACCGGGTGCGTGAAGGCGATCGTGGCGATCGCGCGGCGGCCGTTGGGGTCGGTGGGGTCCTGGTGGAACTGCGCCTCCGGGATCGTCGCGACGAAGGCGGCGGTGCGAAAGCTCGTGCCGTACTCCTTCAGGCGGGCATTGGAGACGACGAGCGCGCGGTCGAACTTCACGGCGACCTCCGCGCCGACCGGCCAGTCCTCCTTCGGCTGGAAGACGAGGACGCGGTCGCCTTCCCAGGACCAGCGGCCGGCGAGGGCGGGCGAGAGGCGGACGCCCTGCGTGATCTCCTTGTCGACGTGGGCCAGCGGCGCGACGGGCACGCTGAAGGTGATGCGCAGCGGATTGGGCTTCGCCTCGCGCGTCTCGATCTCGGTGCGCGGCGGCGCTTCCACCGACAGCGTCACGGCGAGCGGCTTGGGCTGCGCCTGGTACCAGGTCCAGGCGAAATCGGCGCCGACGGCGCGGCCCACGGCGGCGGCGAAGGCGACGGCGCTCGCGCCGCGGTGGCCGGCGACCCCCAGGACCAGGTGCCCAGCACGGCGCGCACGGCCTGCTGCGCGAGGCGCAAGGCGGTGGCGGGAAGCGCGCGCAGCTGCGCCCACACGGCGCGGCCCGGCGTGCGGGATGGGTGATCGGCTGGCTGGTTCAAGGTGCCCTCCCCGGGCGTCGAGCGACTGGCGGAAGCGACTGGGTGCAGCGTGCGCGCCATTGCGGCCGCGGCGAGGGTGCGATTGTGGCAAAAAAATGCGGTGGCCGGTCAAAGTGCGGACCGTTCGCGCCCGGCCGACTAGAATGGCGCCTCACTCACCGGGGAGAATCGCCATGAAGCCTTCCGTCGCCCTTGCCGCCGCCGCCGTGTTGGCCGCCTTCGCCGCACCCGCCCTGCCGGCGGAGTTGAGGATCACGCCGGCCGACTCGATCGAGACCGTGCTCGCCGCCCAGAAGGGCAAGCGCGTCACGCTCAAGCTGCGCTCCGGGCAGGAAGCCACCGGCACCGTGGCGGCGGTCACGCCGAAGGTGGTGCAGGTGTCCTCGCTCGCGGGCAAGGAGTTCTTCGACGCCGTGGTGCCGCTCGAGGCCGTCGAGGCGGTGCTGGTGCGCACGAAGGACTAGTCCGGCACGCCCTCGGCGCGGCGCACGCGGAACCACGCGGCGTAGAGCGCGGGCAGGAAGAGCAGCGTGAGCACGGTGGCGACCACGAGGCCCCCCATGATCGCCACCGCCATCGGCCCGTAGAAGGCGCTTCTCGCGAGCGGGATCATCGCGAGCACCGCGGCGGCGGCCGTGAGCATGATGGGGCGGAAGCGGCGCACCGTCGCCTCGACGATGGCCTCCCAGGGCTCCGACCCGTCGCGGATGTCGTGGTCGATCTGGTCCACGAGGATCACGGAGTTGCGCATGATCATGCCCGCCAGCGCGATCGTGCCCAGCATCGCGACGAACCCGAACGGGACGCGGAAGACGAGCAGGGCCGCCGTCACGCCGATGAGGCCCAGGGGCGCGGTGAGCAGCACCATCGCCAGGCGCGAGAAGCTCTGCAGCTGGAGCATGAGCGCCGTGATCATCACCAGCACCATCACCGGCGCCACGGCGGCGATGGAGGCCTGGCCCTTGCCCGCGTCCTCGACGGCGCCGCCGGTGTCGATGCGGTAGCCCATCGGCAGCCTCGCGCGCGCCTCCCGCAGCTTCTCGTTCAGCTGGGCGCTCACCACCGGCGCCTGGATGCCGTCGCGGATGTCGGCGCGCACCGTGACCACGGGCAGGCGGTCGCGGCGCCAGAAGATGCCCTGCTCGAACCCGTAGGAGAGCTCGGCCACCTGCGCGAGCGGCACGGTGCGGCCGCGGCCCACGGGCACGGCGAGGTCCTTGAGCAGGCTCACCATCCGGCGCTCGGCCGCGTCGCCGCGCACGACGACGTCCACCTGCTTGTCCTTCTCGCGCCAGGCGGTGACGGCCTGGCCGGAAATCACGGTGCCCACGTACTGGGCGAGTTCCTGGGTGGAGATGCCGAGCACGCGCGCGCGGTTCTGGTCGAGCGTGAGGCGGATCACGCGGCTCGCCTCCTCCCAGTCGAAGTTGACCTCGCGCGTCCAGGGGTTGGCGCGCATCGTGGCGGCCACCTCGTTCGCGATGCGCCGCACCACGTCCTTGTCCTCGCCCACGACGCGGAACTGCACCGGGAAGCCCACCGGCGGGCCGTTCTCCAGGCGGTTCACCCGGCCGCGCAACTGCGCGAAATCGCCGTCGAACAGCTCGAGCAGGCGCGCGCGCACGGCCTCCCGCGAGTCGTTGTCCTTCGTGTTCACGATGAACTGGCCGAAGTTGGCGTTGACCAGCTGCTGGTCGAAGGGCAGGTAGAAGCGCGGGCTGCCGCTGCCCACGTAGCTCACGAAATTGTCGATGCGGTCCTTGAGCGCCGGGTCGGTGGCGAGCAGGCGCTCGAGCTTCCTCACCTGCGCCTCCGTGGCGGCGAACGAGGCGCCCTCGGCCAGGCGCAGGTCCACGATGAGCTCGGGCCGGCTCGCGGCCGGGAAGAACTGCTGCTGCACGAAGCGAAAGCCCGCCAGGGAGAGGACGAACGCGCCGGCCGTCGCGGCGATCACGATCCAGCGGTGCGCCACGCACCAGTGCACCAGGCGGCGGAAGCGCGCGTAGAAGGGCTTGCGGTACACGGCCTGCTCGTCCACGTGCGAGCCGGCCTTGCGGAAGTCCGGCAGCAGCTTGTAGCCCAGGTAGGGCACGAAGATCACCGAGACCACCCAGGACACGAGCAGGGCGATGGTGGTCACCGCGAAGATCGAGAAGGTGTACTCGCCGGTGGACGAGCGCGCCAGGCCGATGGGCAGGAAGCCGGCCGCGGTCACGATGGTGCCGGTGAGCATGGGCATCGCCGTCGAGGTGTAGGCGAAGCTCGCCGCGCGCACCCGCTCGTAGCCCTGCTCCATCTTCACCACCATCATCTCGACGGAGATGATCGCGTCGTCCACGAGCAGGCCCAGGGCGACGATCAGCGCGCCCAGCGAGATCTTGTGCAGGTCGATGCCGGCCTCGAACATGAAGAAGAAGGTGACGGCGAGGGTGAGCGGGATGGAGAGCGCGACGATGAGCCCGGTGCGAAGTCCCAGCGACAGGAAGCTCACCAGCAGCACGATGCCCACGGCCTCGGCCAGCGCGCGCGTGAACTCGCGCACCGAGCGCTTCACGGTGGCCGGCTGGTCGTTCACGCGGTCCAGGTCCAGGCCCACGGGCAGCTCGGCGCGCAGGCGCTCGATCTCGGCATCGAGCGAGCGGCCCAGCGCGATGATGTCCCCGCGCGGCACCATGGAGACGGCGACCCCGATCGCGTCCTTGCCCATGAAGCGCATCTTGGGCTGCGGCGGGTCGGCGTAGCCGCGCGTGACCGTGGCGATGTCGCCCAGGCGGAACAGGCGCCCGTTCGCCCGGACGGGCAGCGCGCGCACGCTCTCCACCGAGTCGAGCGCCCCGCTCGTGCGGATGTACAGGCGGTCCGTGGCGGTCTCGAAGCTGCCCGAGGAGGCGACGGCGTTCTGCTGCGAGAGCGCGGCGAAGACCACCGCCGGCTCCACGCCGAAGGTGGCGAGCTTCGCGTTCGCGATCTCGACGAAGATCTTCTCGTCCTGCTCGCCCACCAGCTCGATGCGGGCCACGTCCTTCACGCGCAGCAGGTCGCTGCGGACCTTGTCCGCGGCTTCCTTGAGCTGGGCATAGGAGAAGCCCTCGCCGGTGAGGGCGTAGATGTTGCCGAAGGTCTCGCCGAACTCGTCGTTGAAGAAGGGCCCCTGGATGCCCGCGGGCAGCAGGCCGCGGATGTCGCCCACCTTCTTGCGCACCTGGTACCAGGTGTCCTTCACGTCCTCCGGGCGCGCGGAGTCCTTCACGAACACGAAGATGACCGACTCGCCCGGCTTGGAGTAGCTGCGCAGGTGGTCCAGGCGCGGCGTCTCCTGGAGCTTCTTCTCGATCCGGTCGGTGAGCTGGCGCTCGACCTCGTCGGCCGAGGCGCCCGGCCAGGCGGTGCGCACCACCATCACCTTGAACGTGAAGTCCGGATCCTCGGCCTGCCCCAGGCGCAGGTAGGAGCCCACGCCGATGGCCGCGAACACGACCATGAAATAGAGCACGAGCCTCTGGTGCGCGAGCGCCCATTCCGACAGGTTGAAGCGGTGCACCACGGCGGGCGCTCAGCGCGGGGCCGCGGCGGCGGACGGGGCGAGGCCGGGCACGCGCACCTCGAGGTCCGGGCGCAGCTTGTGGATGCCCGCGGCGACCACGATCTCCCCGGGCGCGAGGCCCTCGAGGATCGTCGCGCCGTCCTCGCGGTACTGGCCGACCTTCACCGGGCGGCGCTTCACGCGCGAGCTCGCGGGGTCGACCACCCACACGCTGGCGCCTTCGCCCTCGCGAGCGAGCGCGGTGAGCGGCAGCACGACGAGCGAGGCGTCCGGGCCGCCGGCGAGCAGCACGTTGGCGGTCATGCCCACGCGCAGCGCCGGGGCGGCGCCGGTGGCGGTGACGCGCACGGTGAAGGTCCGGGTCCGGCCCGCTTGCATGGCGATCTCGCGGACGCGGCCGGGGATCGCGCGGGCCGGGTCGGCCCAGAGGGCGATCGCGACCGGCTGCCCCGCCTTGAAGCGCGCGACCTGGCTCTCGGGCACGTTGATCGCCACTTCCATCTCGCCGGCGCGGGCGAGGCGCAGCACGGGCTGCCCGGCCGAGACCACCTGCCCGGGTTCGGCGGCCGTCGACACGACGACGCCATCGGCTTCGGCGACGAGCGTGGCATAGCCTTCCTGGTTGGCCGAGAGCGCCGCCTGCGAGCGCGCCTGGTCGACCCGGGCGCGCGCGGCGAGCAGGGCGGCGTGGCGGGCGTCGAACGCCGAGGCGCTGATGAACTTCTTCGCGAGCAGGTCCGCCGCGCGATCTCGCTCGGCGAGCGCGAGCGCGTGGTCGGCCTCGGCCGAAGCGAGTTGCGCGCGGGCGGCCTGGGCGCCCAGGCGGGCGTCTTCCGGGTCCAGGCGCGCGAGCGCCTGGCCACGGCGCACGCTCGCGCCGGCATCCACGAGGCGGGCGGCGAGCTTGCCCGGTATCCGGAAGGACAGGTCCGTCTCGATGCGCGCGCGCACCTCGCCCGAATACGCGTCATTCGTGGCGGGGCCGCCCGGCGCGACCTTGAGAGTGATGACGGGTCGGACGGGATCGCCCGGCGGCGGGGCCTCTCCGCAGGCGGCGAGGAGGGCGCAGGCGAGGGCCGCGCAGGGGAGGATGGAGCGGTTCATCGGACCTTGCCTTTCCCGGCGGCGGCGCGCGGCCGGCTGGCGCCCAGCGCGCCGGACCACAGCGCGCGCAGCGCCTGCTCCAGCTCGCGCTCGTAGTCGCGCTTGAACATGGCCAGTTCGGTTCGCTCGAACGCGGTGCCGAAGCGTTCGATGGGGTGCATCAGCTGCCACAGGCCGACGATGAGGCCGTAGCTGTGCTGCAGGAGCGTCACGCCCTCGCCCGGCTTGAGCGGCCGGAAGTGGCGCTCGATGCCTTCGCCGGCGGAGGCGAGCGCCCGGCCGACGCGCATCTTGAAGTCGATGGCCGCCTGCGTGGGGATGTCGCGGTCCATGAGGCCGAAGCACCGGCTGGTGAGCGCGAGGTAGCCGGGCACGCGCACGAGGTGGTCGCGGGTGACGGCCCACACGGTGTCGAAGCCCACCGGGCCGCGCGAGTCGAACAGCCCCATGAGCGCGGCGAAGAACTGGTCCACGTGGCGCTCGTGCAGCGCGAGGAGCATCTCCTCCTTGCTGGGGAAGTAGAGGTAGACCGTGCCCTTGGCGAGCCCGGCCGCCTGCGCCACTTCCGCGACGCTCGCGACCCGGTCGGGGTGCTCGAGGAACAGGGATTCGGCCGCGTCGAGGAGCGCGCGGCGGCGCTGCTCCTTGTCCTCGTCGGCGATCGCGCGCTGCTTGATGGCCATGCAAGTGACCCCGGGTCAGTATCGGCCGCACCTTAAATGACCTTCGGTCAGCTGTCAACGGCGCATTCTGCACATCGGCGGCACGCTCTCGCGCGTATCGCCGGAACACCCGCCGGTTACACTGCGGGGAGGTTACAATTCAACGCGTTAGTCGACTGAAGACACCGAGTGCCGCCGGGAAGCGAAGGCACCACCCGCCAGTTCTCGAAGAACGGACAACAAGGGAGCGCACCAATGAGTCGATTCGGGGAAGCCGACGATCCGCGCCGCCGCCTGCTCATCCAGGCACTGGCGGCCGGGTTCTTCATGGATGGCCTGGGCCGGAGCGAGGCGCTCGCGCAGCTCTTCGGCAGCACCCCGGGCAAGCTGCCCGCGGGGCGCTCGATCTACCGCGTGTCGGGAACGGCGATGGTGGACGGCAAGCCCGCCACGCTCGAGACGCGCGTGACCGGGCGGTCCACGCTCGAGACGGGCAAGAACAGCGAACTGGTCTACGCGGTCGGCGAGAGCGCCTTCGTGCTGCGCGCCGACAGCCGCATCGTGCTCGAGACCGCCCAGCCGGATTCGGTGATCCTCTCGGGGCTGCGCGTGATCTCCGGCAAGATCCTCTCGGTGTTCGCGAGCAAGCGGCCCCTGCAGATCCGCGCGGCCACGGCCACGATCGGCATCCGCGGCACGGGCGTGTACATCGAGGCCGATCCGGAGCAGACCTACTTCTGCACCTGCTACGGCGTCGCGGACATCACCTCGGCCAAGGACCCGGAGAGCCAGGAGACGGTGGCGGCCCTGCACCACGACCGCCCGGTGTACGTGACGAACGACGCGCAGCCGGGCAGGAACATCCGCAGCGCGCCGTTCATCAACCACACCGACCAGGAGCTGATGCTCATCGAGTCGCTGGTGGGCCGGCAGCCGCCCTTCGTCTTCCCGAAGTCGGACTACACGGGACCGCGCCGCAGCTACTAGCGCCGCGGCGCGCGCCCGGCTAGCGCGGGGCGCCCGACAGGATCCAGTTCAGGAACAGGTCGTACTGCGCCCGCGCCGGGTCGCCCGGGGTCTTCGAGGCATCGAAGCCCTTGCGCAGGCCGCCCTTGTGGTGGTTGCCCGAGGGCTTGCGCAGCAGCGCGCTGGAGGCGATCTCGGTGTAGTTGATGCGGCTGCGCACCTCCGCGTAGAACCACGCGTCGTCCGTGGCATCGCCGGCAATCCCGTCGCCATTGCGGTCCTCGTCCGTGTAGTAGAGCGGCGGGCGGTGGACCACGGCCGTCGGGTCGTCGGGGTCGACGTTCGGGTTGGGCGTGTGGCAGATCTTGCAGCCCGCGGCATCGCTCTGCAGCACGGCCTTGATGTCGGCGAAGCGGATGGCGGCGGGGGCCTGGGCGAGGGCGCTGTCCACCACGACCCGGAGCTGGGCCGGCGCGCTCTGCCGCGAGCCGTTGCTCGCCACGAGCTGGACGACATACGTGCCGTTGGCGGTGGCGCTGAAGCTCGCCTGCGCGCTCGTCGCGTTGGCCAGGGAGGCACCGGCCGGGCCGGAGACGATCGACCAGGCGTAGCCGGTGGCGAACTGGCTCTCCGCGCCCGACAGGATGCTGGTGCCGGGACGCACGACGCGGTCGGGGCCGGGAATGGCCACGGGGCCGCCGGGACGCGGCACCGCGCCCGAGGCGTCGCGCACGTTGATCCCTTTCGTCGCGAGGAAATTGGCGAGCAGCTCGGGGCGGTTGGACGACCAGAAGGCGTCGAACACGATCTTCGCGAGGGGCATGTTGCCACGGTCGAAGACGTGCGACTTGATCCGGTCCGCGTAGGAGGCGAACTTGTTGAAGTCGGTGAAGTCGATGTCGGCGTTGCCGCCGCTGCCGCGCATGGTGTGGCAGGCACGGCAGGAAGTCGCGATGACCGAGCGGTAGAGGGTGGTCTGGCCCGCCTCCACCCAGGACTGCGGCACGTAGTTGTCCAGGTAGGTGGCCGAGGGCATGCCGTCGCCGCCGTACGCGGCCTTCAGCTGCGCCGCCGCGGTGCCCTGCCACTCGCTCTCGTTGGCCGGTCGCCGGCACTGGTCCTCGGGGAACGTGGAGGGCGCGGCGAGCGGGTAGGAGCACAGGATCCACTGGTTGATCTTGCGCAGGGACGCCTCCTGCTCCGCGCGCGTGAAGCCGGCGCGCGAGGAGAACTCGAAGGCATCCGGCTCGAAGCCGTGCAGGTGCCCCTGGACGTCTCCCCGCGCCTTGGACTGGCCGTTCTGGACCAGGTTGAAGCGCGGCTTGCCCGTGGCGTCCGGCGGCGTGAGCGCATCGCCGCGCCCGCCATGGCAGGTGATGCAGGGGCCGGGCATCGCCTTCGGGCCGCGCGAGTCCAGGTCCACGAAGGTGTTGCGCTCGCCCGTGGTCGGGTTGAAGTTGTACCACTTCGGGAAGCTCACCGTGCCGCCGGGCGCGGGGCTGAACTCGATCGCGTTGATGCCGATGAACCAGCGCGGGTCCCGCACCACGGCCGCCTCGAGATTGAGCGGGTTGTAGGTGTAGCCAGCCGCCGCCTCGACGAGGTAGTTCTCGACGTAGAAGGCGAGGGTGCCGTCGGCATTGCGCCGGGCCGTCATGCGCCGCCCGTAGCCCAGGTCGCGCATGTCGCCGAACACCACGGTGACCTGCTCGCCGGTGCCGCTGTCGAACCGGTTCGCCGCCTTCCACTTCGTGAACGTGTCCCGGTCGTTGCCCGGGTCGATCGCGGCGTAGTAGGCCTGGGCGTACTCGGCGGTGTTGGTCTGTTGCGAGCCGTCCGCCTGGACCTGGGGGTTGGGGAAGAGCAGGAAGCTGTTGGGGTCGGTCACCGGCGCGGCGGGCGGGTTGCTCACGCGCACGTCGCCGGGGCTGCCGCCGCCGCCACAGCCGGCCACGAGCAGGCACCCCGCGAGGGCGGCGAGAAGGGGAAGTCGTCGGATGGGCATGCTCGGGTCCCTAGAAGCGGAAGAGGTACAGGATGGAATACTGGTTCACGTTGTAGCGCGAGGCGCCGCCGTCGAATTCCGCGCGCTTGAGCGGCGTGGTCTGCACGCGCCGCCACGAGATGTCGAGGGAATCGGTGGGCCCGAGCGGGTAGTTGTACCCGAGCGTGCCCAGGAGCGTCTTCGCCTCGAAGCGGTAGGCGAAGAGCTCGCCGCCGTCGAAGGCGTCGTCCTGCACGAACACGTCCGCGACGCCCAGGTTCGCGAGCGAGGGGCGCCCGCTGGAGAAGCTGTCCCCGCGACGGTACTCGCCCGAGAGGTAGGCCGCGCCGCGGCTTCCCAGCGAGTAGTCGAGGATGAAGCGCCCGGCGTAGTCGCGGCCCTGGAAGACCTCGCTGCGGCCGTAGCGCGCGTTGGCCGAGAGGTCCGCGAAGAGCTCGATGCGGTCGGTGAGCGAGCGGCGCGCGTTGAGGCCGAGCGAGTAGCGCGGCCCGGTGCGAAGCCGCGACTCGTAGGCGTCGTACGTCGCCCGGCCGAACACCCCGTAGGTGACCGCGTCGAAATCGCCCGAGCGGCGGTACTGCACCTCGCCCAGCACGCCGCCGGAGAAGCGGCCCAGCCCCGTGTAGGCGTGCTGGCGATCGGTGTTCGCGACGGCGGTCACGATGGCGCGGGTGTTCTTGTTGAGCGCGTACTCGCGGCCCGTCGCCAGGTTGAGCGTGTAGACCTGGTCGGAGAGCCGGTCCTGCGCGTCGCGGCCGCGCGTCACGTTGTCGTCGAAGGTCCAGCCCGTGTCGATGCGCACCGGGTTTTCCATCGCGACGTACGCCCAGCCCGGCCAGGCCACGCCGCCCTTGCCGTCCAGGTCCTTGGACAGCAGGAAGCGGAAGGCCTGCTGGCTGCCCGGGCCCGAGGACCGCTGGCCCTGGTAGTCGAAGCCGAGCTTGAGGCCGTTGCGCCACAGGAAGTCGCTGCCCACGCCGAGCAGCAGCGAGTTGCGGCTCGATCCCGAGGGCGTGACCGAATAGGTGAGCCCGGCGTACTGGTCGGCGTACATGAACGAGGCGGCGCGGCCGTTCTCGAAGTCGTGCCGGTACTCCAGGCGCAGGCGCGGCATCGCCCAGCCGAAATCGGTCTTGTGCTGCGACTCGACGCGCAGGCCCGCGGCCACCGAGAGCGTGCGCAGGTCCTGGTCGAGGAAGGTGAGGGCGTTCAGGCCGGCGCCCGATTCCGTCGACTGCTTGAGCCTGTCCAGGCTGAAGTCGGCCCGGCCGTAGGGCGAGACGAGCACGCCCTTGCGGCGGTATTCGTAGCCGGCCGCGACGGAGCCGAAGAGCTGGTTGCCCTTGCGCCGGCCCACGGCGTATTCCTCGACCGAGTCCACCCAGCGGTCGCTGTCCAGCGTGAGCCTGCCCAGGCCGAGCAGCCCGTCGACGAACGTGTTCGGGCTCGGGTGGTAGCTCGCGTAGCCGGCGATGGAACCGCCACTCGTCTTGCTGCGCGAGCCGTCGCCGCCGATGTCCGAGCGCTCGCGCCCGTAGCCCATGGCGAGGCCGGCGGCGAAGCGATCGCTCAGCCGCTTGTCGACGCCCACGCTCACGCCGTCGGTGCTGAAGCGCAGGCCGCTCGCATCGTCGGTCTCGTTGCGCTTGCCGAAGCTCGCCAGGCCGCCCAGCCACAGCGTGGTGCCGTTCGCGAGGCTCGCCCCGCCTGCGCCGGTGGTCGCGGCGAGGTTCACGGACTGGCTCGAGGCCGCGCCCATCAGGACGCTGGCCATGGCCACCTCGCCGGGACTGGCGGGCGCGCGCGGCGCGCCGGTGCCGGAGGCCGGCCCGGCGGTGCGCACGTGCCCGGTCGGGTTCATCGAGGCGCCGATCGCCAGTTCCCCGGTGAAGCCGGGATGGGTGTTGCCGCGGCTCGTCTTGGCCGGCTCGGGGCCCTTGGGCGCCCCGGGCCCGGGCGCTGCCTTGGGCGGCGGCGCCGACGGCGTGGCGGCCGCATCGTCGCCGGCTTCCTCCTCGTCGTCCTCCGGCACCTTCGGCGGCGGCACGTGCAGCGCTTCCATGCGCCGCTGGATGTTGGTGATCTGCGCGCGGGCGAACCGGCGCGCCGACTGGGCCTGCGCCTCGACGATCGCCACGAGGTCCTTGCTCTTCGTGGGATCGGGCCGGCCGACGATCGTGACGGTGATGGTCGCGGGCGCGGACTTGCCCGCGTTGCCGAAGGCGACGTACTGGAACGTGTCGGTGCCGAAGTAGTCCGTCTTCGGCGTGTAGGTGATCGAGGTGCCGGCCACGTCCGCGATGCCGTGGGTGGGCAGCGTGGTGACCGCCACGCCCGTGATCGACGAGCCCGAGATGAACGGCGAGAGGTCGAGCGTCGCCGTGCCGTTGAGCGGCACGGACATCGTGGCCACCGACGCGGTGGGCTTGAGCGTGCCGACGGTGACGCGGATGACGCCCGGTTCCGAGGTGCCCGTCGCGTTCACGGCCGCCACGGAGAACGTATCGGGCCCGGAGTAGCCGGCGGCCGGCGTGTAGGTGGCCGTCGTGCCGTTGATCACCAGCGTGCCGTGCAGCGGCGGCGTGGTGACGACGAAGCTCGTCGCCGAGCCCGAGATCGCGCGCGTGAGGTCGATCGTCGCCGGGGCGCCGAAGGGCACGGTCACCTCGAGGCCGGTCACGGTGGCCACGGGCGGGTTGACGGTGATGCTCACGGTGCCCGGCACCGAGTTCCCGCCGGGGCCGGTGGCGGTGAACTGGAAGCTGTCCGCGCCCGAGAAGCCGGTGTTGGGCCGGTAGGTGACGATCGGCCCGTTCACGGCGAGCACGCCGTTGGCCGGCTGCCGCGAGATCGAGTACGACGTGATGATTCCCGAGAAGGCGCTCGTGAGATCGATCGTCCCCGTGCCGTTGAACGGGACCACGAGGCTGCGGTTCGAGGTGACGGGCGCCGCGGTGTAGTTGAGCGTGACGGTGGTGGGCGCCGACGAGCCGCCCAGGCCCGTGGCCCGGTAGATGAAGGTGGCCGTGCCCGTGAAACCCGCGAGCGGCGTGTAGGTCGCCATCGTGCCGGTCAGCACGACGGAGCCGGCCGTGGCGGGGCTGGTCACCGCGACGGTGGTGTACAGGCCGCTGATGAACGGCGCCAGGTCGAAGGTCGTCGGGGTCGTGCCGGAGACGAGCACCGTGAACGCGGTGGAGACGGGCGCGGGCGGCGCGGCGACGTTGACGGTGACCAGGGCCGGCGCGGCGGAGGCGCCGCCCGCGTTGGTCGCGTTGTAGGTGAAGCTGGCCGGCCCGATGTACCCCGCGGTCGGGGTGAAGCTCACCGTGGTCGGGCCTGTCGCGACCACCGTGCCGTTCACGGCGCCTGCCGGGATCACGCTCAGGACCGTCGCCGCGGGCGGGGCGATGAAGGGCGCCAGGTCGATCGTGGTCGAGGCGACCGGCGCGCCGCTGTTGA
>JBGAOO010000373.1:0-3006 GCA_044221765.1 Usitatibacteraceae bacterium
CTCCTTCTCCACGCGCAGCTCCTCGTGCTGCAGGTCCACCTGCTCGCGCAGCTTCTGCTTCTCGTTGGCGAAGTACCAGAGCAGCGCGTAGATCATCAGCGAGATCGCCGCGAAGTTGAGCACGAAGAAGACCGCGACGGTCTGCATGTCGATCTTCACCGGCGCGCCCGAGAGCAGGAAGTCGAAGGCGCCGGCCATCACCGTCATGAAGAGCCAGGCGAAGAACCACGGCATCGACTGGCGCGTGCCCAGCACCGTGACCGCGCCCACCGGCGCGATGAGCCCCCACAGGCTCACGCCCGAGGCGGTGACGAAGTTGCCGATCGACCACTGCATGGCGAAGGGCGTGAACAGGATGAGCGCGAGCTGGATCATCGCGAAGAGCTGGAGCTTTCGCGTGCGCAGGTAGAAGACGATGGTGCCGGCCGAGAGCGCCTGGAAGCTGAGCGAGATCGTCACCGAGTACTGCTGGCCCATCGACCAGTAGATGGCGAGCCAGAGCACCGAGGCGAGCACCATGAGGCCCGTGGTGAGCACGAGCATGTCCCCGGAGAGCTTCTCCTCGGCGGAGATGCCGGCGACGGGCGCGGTGAGGGTGAACGCGACGGAGGAGCGGGCCGGACGTGGCGCGCGCGCGGCGGGATCGGAGGCGTCGGCGTTACCCGTCGAGGGGTCGGGCGGCATGCGCGCGGATCGGCGTCGTGGGAAGGGTGAAAACGTGCCGGATTATGGCACACAACCGTTAATCGAAGGCGTCTGCCGGGCCGGGGCGCGCGCGCGTTTGGTAGAATGGCGCCGTTCCCACCCCGCCCCGAGCGCTTAGGATATTCCCATGTCGATGGCCGACCGCGACGGCTCTATCTGGTACGACGGCAAGCTCGTGCCCTGGAGAGAAGCCACCACCCACGTCCTCACCCATTCGCTCCACTACGGGCTGTCGGTCTTCGAGGGGGTGCGCGCCTACAAGACGGAAATCGGCACGGCCATCTTCCGCCTGAAGGAGCACACCGACCGCCTCTTCAACTCCGCCAAGATCTACATGATGCAGATGCCCTTCACGAAGGAGCAGCTCATGCAGGCGCAGCGGGAGGTGGTGCGCGCCAACAAGCTCGAGAGCTGCTACCTGCGCCCGATCGCCTTCTACGGCTCGGAGAAGATGGGCGTCTCCCCCGTGGGCGCCAAGGTGCACGTGTCGATCGCCGCCTGGCCCTGGGGCGCCTACCTGGGCGAGGACGGCCTGAAGAAGGGCATCCGCGTGAAGACCTCCTCCTTCGCCCGCCACCACGTGAACGTCACGATGGCGCGCGCGAAGGTCGCCACCACCTACGCCAACTCCATCCTCGCGAACCTGGAGGCGACCCAGGACGGCTACGACGAGGGCCTGCTCCTGGACACCGACGGCTTCGTCGCCGAGGGCTGCGGGGAGAACATCTACATCGTCCGCGACGGCAAGGTGTTCACGCCCGAGCTCACCACGGCGCTCGACGGCATCACCTGGCGCAGCGTGCAGCAGATCTGCGCCGACCTCGGCCTCGCCGTGGAGAAGACCCGCCTCACGCGCGACGACATCTACATCGCCGACGAGGCCTTCTTCACCGGCACCGCGGCCGAGGTGACGCCCATCCGCGAGCTGGACCGCCGCACCATCGGCGCGGGCGCGCGCGGGCCGGTGACGGAGAAGATCCAGTCGGCCTTCTTCGACATCGTCCACGGCCGCAACCCGAAGTACCACCACTGGCTCACGAAGGTCGACTAGCCGCCATGGGCGCCCCGCTTCCCACCGAGCTGGACCGGAAGGCGGTCGAGGTGACCGCGGCCGACCTGCCGCTGCACTGCCCGCTGCCCTCGCAGAAGCTGTGGAACACCCACCCGCGGGTGTTCCTCGGCGTCGAGGCCACGGGCGAGGCGCGCTGCCCCTACTGCGGCACGCTCTACACGCTCGCCGGCGGTCCCGCGCGCGGCCACCACTGAAGGCCGGTGGATACGCTCGTCGTCGCGCCATCCTGGGTGGGCGACGCGGTCCTCGCCCATCCCCTGCTCGTGCGCCTGAAGGCGCGCGACCCCTCCGGCAGCATCGACGTGCTCGCCCCGGCCTGGGCCGCGGCCGTCTTCGGCCGCATGCCGCAGGTGCGCGCGACGCTGCCCTTCCCCTTCGGCCACGGCGAGCTCAAGCTCGGCGAGCGCCGGTCCTTCGCGAAGGCGCTGCCCCGCTACGACCGGGCCGTCGTGCTGCCCAACAGCCTGAAATCCGCGCTGGTGCCCTGGCAGGCGGGCATCCCCGTGCGCACCGGCTACCGGGGCGAGATGCGCTACGGCCTGCTGAACGACCTGCGCCGGCTGGACGCGAAGGCCCTGCCGCTCATCGTGGAGCGCTTCGCCGCCCTCGCGCAGCCGGCCGGCGAGGCGCTCGAGCGCCCGGTGCCGCCGCCGCGCCTGCTGGTCGATGCCGCGCGCCAGGAAGCCACGCTCGCGAAGTTCGGCCTCGCGCCGGGCACGCCCGTGCTCGCCCTCGCCCCGGGCGCGGAGTACGGACCGGCCAAGCGCTGGCCGGCGCGCCATTTCGCCGAGCTCGCGCGCACGCATCAGGCGCGCGGCTGGGAGGTCTGGCTGTTCGGCTCGGGCAAGGACGCGGAGATCACCGCGCAGATCGCGGGCCTCGCCCCCGGCCGCGTGCGCGACCTCGCGGGCCGCACCAGCCTGGACGAGGCGATCGACCTGCTCGCCCTCGCCACGCGCGTGGACACGAACGACTCGGGGCTCATGCACGTGGCGGCGGCGCTCGACCGGCCGATGGCTGCGCTTTTCGGCTCGTCCAGCCCGGGCTTCACCCCGCCCCTGTCGGCCCGGGCGCGCGTGATCTCGCTCCAGCTCGCCTGCAGCCCCTGCTTCGAGCGCACCTGCCCGCTCGGCCACACCAACTGCCTGGAGCAGCTCGACCCCGCCCGGGTGCTGGCGGCGCTGGACTAGAATGGCCGCCTGTCCACGCCCGACCCGAAACCCGCCCAT
>JBGAOO010000374.1:0-3427 GCA_044221765.1 Usitatibacteraceae bacterium
GCACGTCGATCGCGATGCGGTCGCCGTCGCGCACCAGGGCGAGCGGGCCGCCGGGGGCCGACTCGGGCGTCACGTGCCGCACGCACGCGCCGGAGGTCGTGCCGCTCTTGGGCGCGTGCGAGATGCGCAGCATGTCGCGCACGCCCTGCTTGAGCAGCCGCTTCGGGATGGGCAGCTGGCCCCATTCCGGCATGCCCGGCGCGCCCTGCGGGCCGGCGCTTTGCAGCACGATCACGGAGTCGGCGGTGATGTCGAGGGCCGGGTCGTCCAGGCGCGCGTTCATGTCGTCGTAGCTCGCGAACACCACCGCGGGCCCCTCGTGCTTCTGCAGCCGGGGCTCCATGGCGGGCGGCTTGATGACCGCCCCGCGCGGGGCGAGGTTGCCGGTGAGCACCGCGAGCCCGCCCGACTCGACGAGCGGCTTGCCGCGCGGGCGGATCACCTCGTCGTTGTGCACGACGGCGCCGGCGAGGTTCTCCCCGAGCGTCGCGCCGGTGACGGTGAGGGCCTCGAGCGCGAGCAGGTCCGGGATGCGCGAGAGCAGGCCGCGCAGTCCGCCGGCATAGAAGAAGTCCTCCATGAGGAAGCGGCCGGCGGGCCGGATGTCCGCGAGCACGGGCGTGCGCCGCGAGAGCGCGTCGAAGCGCGCGAGGTCCAGCGGCACGCCGGCGCGGCGCGCCACGGCGATGAGGTGCACCGCCGCGTTCGTCGAGCCGCCCAGGGCGAGCACCGTGGTGACGGCGTTGTCGATGGCGCGGGCGTCGACGATGTCGCGGATCCTCAGGTCCGTCCACGCCATCTCGACGATGCGCTTGCCCGAGAGCGTGGCCATCTGCGCGTGGCGCGAGTCCGCCGCCGGGATCGAGGCCGCGCCCGGGAGCGTGAGGCCCATCGCCTCCGCGGCGCTGGTCATCGTGGAGGCCGTGCCCATCACCATGCAATGGCCCGGCGAGCGCGCGATGCCGTCCTCGACGCCCTGCCACTCCTGCTCCGTGAGGTTGCCCGCCTGCAGCTCGGCCCAGTACTTCCACGTGTCGCTGCCGCTGCCCAGGAAGCCGCCGCGGTAGTCGCCGCGCAGCATGGGGCCCGCCGGCACGAAGATCGCGGGCAGGTTCATCGAGAGCGCGCCCATCACGAGCGCGGGCGTGGTCTTGTCGCAGCCGCCCATCAGCACGCACGCGTCCACGGGATAGGAGCGCAGCAGTTCCTCCGTCTCCATCGCGAGGAGGTTTCGGTAGAGCATCGTCGTGGGCTTCTGGAACGGCTCGGACAGCGAGAGCGCGGGCATCTCCACCGGGAAGCCGCCCGCCTGCCACACCCCGCGCTTCACTTCCTCCGCGCGCTGGCGGAAGTGCGTGGCACGGGTTGATGTCGCTCCAGGTGTTGATGATCGCGATGACCGGCTTGCCCGCGTAGTCGGAGCGGTGGAAGCCCATCTGCGAGGTGCGCGAGCGGTGGCCGAAGGCGCGCAGGTCCTTCACCCCGTACCAGCGGTGGCTCCGGAGTTCCTCCGGCTTCTTGCGTCGGCTAGTCACTTTGCTTGATGCCTTCGGCGTCGACCACGCCCTTCCAGCGCGCGAGCTCCTCGTTCAGGAACCGGCCGAACTCCGCCGGCGTGTTGCCCACGACCTCGAAGCCGATGTCGTTGAATTTCTTCGTGACGCCCGGGTCCTTGATGGCCGCCAGCAGCGCGGGCACCAGGCGGTCGGTCACTTCCCTGGGCAGGCCCTTGGGCGCGACGAACGCCTGCCACGAGTACACGTCGAGCCCCGGCACGCCGCCCTCGGTCATCGTGGGCGTGCCCGGCACCGCCGGGTCGCGCGCGCTGCCCGTGACGGCGAGCAGCTTCATCTTCCCGCCCTTCACGTGGTTGGTGATGGAGCCCAGGTTCTGGAACGAGGCGTCCACCTGGCCGCCGATGAGGTCGGTGTGCGCGGCGCTGCCGCCCTTGTACGGGACATGGATGCCGGAGGTGCCCGTCTTCTGCCAGAAGAGCGCGGCGGTGAGGTGGTCGGAGGAGCCCGTGCCGGAGGAAGCGAAGGAGACCTTGCCCGGGTTCTTCTTCACGTAGTCGACGAACTCCGCGACGGTGTTGGCCGGGAAGTTCGCGCGCGTGACGAGGGCGTTGGGCGTGCGCACCGCGACCGAGAGCAGGTCGAAGTCGCGGTTGGGCTCGTAGGGCAGGTTCTTGTAGAGCACCGGGTTGATCGCGAACACGCCGATCGAGCCCACGAAGAGCGTGTAGCCGTCGGGCTTCGCCTTGGCGACGTAGGCCGCGCCGATGCCGCCGTTCGCGCCGGGCTTGTTCTCGATCAGGAAGGACTGGCCCAGCGTTTCCGACAGGCGCGCCGCGACGGTGCGCGCGGTGATGTCCGAGGAGCCGCCCGGGGTGAAGGGCACGATGATGGTGACGGGGCGCTCGGGGTAGCCCGCGGCGAGCGCGGCGGTGGCGAGGGCGAGGCCGCCCAGGGTGGCTGCGGCGCGTTTCAGGAGTCGGTGCATGGGTGCGTCCTCCGGGGATCGATGGCTGCGGTGGCGCGGCGGCCTTCTCGCGGGCCGCTCGCGTTCGGTGGGGTGGCGCCGGCGCTGCCTGTCGCCGGCACCCGAGCGGCAGATGGTAGCGCTACCATTTCGCCCGGGTCAAGGCGGCCGCCGGGCCCCTCAGGCGCTCTCGCGCGGCACCAGGTGGAAGCCCAGGTCGACGATGCGGCTGTCGGCCGGGCGGCCGGCGATCCGGTCCAGGAGGAAGCGCGCCGCCTGGCGCCCGATGGCCGTGCCGTCGATGCGCACCGTGGACAGGGGCGGGTCGGTATCGCCGGCGAAATCGAGGTCGCCGAACCCCAGGATGCGCAGGCGGCCGGGCACGGCGAGGCCGCGCGCCTTCGCCTCGACGAGCGCGCCCAGGGCGAGCAGGTCGGAGCCGCAGTAGACGGCCTCCAGGTCCGGGTGCCGCTCGACGAGCGCGGCCAGGGCGCGCCGGCCCTCGCCGATCGTCGTGGGCGCGTGCACCAGGCGCACGGGCAGCTTGCCCAGGCCGTGGCGCGCGGCGCTCTCCGAGAAGCCCTTGCGCCTGAGGCCCGCGCGGTAGTCGTCGCCGGAGATCATGGCGAGGCGCCGCATGCCGCGGCCGGCGAGGTACTCGGCCGAGGCCGCGCCCACCTTCTCGTGCGAGAAGCCCACCAGCAGGTCGATCGGGGTGGGCGTGAGGTCCCAGGTCTCGACCACGGGGACCCCCGCGGCGAGCAGCCGGCGGCGCCCCTCGGGCGAGTGCATCACGCCCGTGAGCACCACCCCGTCGGGGCGGCGGCCGATGATGGCGTCGAGCAGCGCGTCCTCGCGCGTGCCGTCGTAGCCGCTCTCGCCGAGCATCACCTGGTAGCCCTCCTGCGCCAGCGCGTCGGTGAGCGCCTGCACCGTCTCGAGGAAC
>JBGAOO010000023.1:0-24593 GCA_044221765.1 Usitatibacteraceae bacterium
GCCTTCTGCTGCGTCTGGATGTCCGCGAGCGCCTCGCGCTCGGCCTTCGCCAGGCGGTCGAGCTGCGCGGTGCGCTCCACGAGCTCCGTGTCCTGCTCCGCGCGGCCGGTGGCCCGGCGCGTGGCGAGCCAGTTGCTGAAGGTCTCGCGGCTGCTGCGCGCGTCGGACTGCGCGACGTTGTGCCGCAGCTGCGCCTGCTGGAGCAGCACCTGCGCGTCCTTGGCGGCGAGCTGCGAGCGCTCCACGCTCGACTTGAGCCGCTCGTTCTCGGCCCGGTCCATGAAGTCCTCGAGCTTGTGCCGCGTCTCGACCTTGGGCAGGTCGTCCACGATCGCCCCGCCCAGGCCGATGAGGAAGCCGGCGAACACGAAGGCGACGAGCCACAGGCCGCGCTTGAACCACTTCTCCGACAGGCGTAGGGCGTTGCTCATGCGGTCCTCGAGGGGGTGGGCGGTCCGGGGTTCGCGCGCCGCTCAGTCGAGCGCGGGGGGCAGGCCCTCGCGCAGCTGGCGCTGGAACCAGGCGACATCTTGCCATGCCCCGAACTTGAAGCCGATCCGGCGGAACACGCCGATGGGCTCGAAGCCCGCGGCGCGGTGCAGCGCGAGGCTCGCCTCGTTGGGCAGCGCGATGCCGGCGAAGGCCTGGCAGTAGCCGCGGGCCGCGAGGGCGGGGAAGAGCGCCTCGTAGAGCGCGCGGCCCAGGCCGCGGCGGTGGAAGTCCCCGTGCACATAGGCCGAGGTCTCCACCGACCAGCGGTAGGCCGCCCGTTCGCGATGCGAGGTCGCGTAGGCATAGCCCGCGCACCGCCCGTCGACTTCCGCCACGAGCCAGGCCCAGCCCGCGAGCGCCTTGCCGATGCGGCCGGCGAACTCCTCCACCGTCGGCGCCTGCGTCTCGAAGGACACCGTCGTGCGCTCCACGCAGGGCCGGTAGATCGCGAGCAGCTCGGCGGCATCGGCCGGCGTCGCGGCGCGGATGCGAGGGGCGCTCACGGCCGCGCCTCCGCGCGGGCGCGGTCGTCCTTCAGCAGGCCGTAGACGTCCACGTCCGTGGGCACGCCCTTGGTGATCCAGCGCTCGCGCAGGCGGCCCTCGCGCACGAACCCCAGCGCCGCGAGCAGCCGTCCCGAGGGCTCGTTGCGCGGGTCCACCTCCGCCTCCAGCCGGCGGATGCCCAGCGTGCCGAAGGCGCACGAGATCAGCCCGGCGAGCGCCTCGCGCATGTACCCGCGCCCCCAGTGCGAACGGGCGAGCGCGTAGCCCAGCTCCGCGCGCGCGCTCGGCTCGTCGAGGCGAAAGAGCAGGCAGGTGCCGACGGCCACGTCCGTCCCGCGCTCGGCGGCGACGAACTGCAGCGCGGTGCCCGTGGCCTGGATGCCGCGCATGCGCTCGAACCAGGCCTTCCCGTCCTCGGGCGTCTTCCACGTGGCGTAGGGCAGGAAGCGCGTCACGGCCTCGTCCCCGTTCATCGCCATCAGCGCGGGCAGGTCGTCCTCGGCCACGAGCCGCACGCGCAGGCGCTCGGTGTCGATCGGGGCGGGAATCGCGAAGGGCATGCAGCCTATTCCGCCTTGATCCCGGCGGCCTTGATCATCGGCCACCACTTCTCGATCTCCGCCTTCTGGAAGGCGCGCAGCGCCTCGGGCGATTGCTGCTCGCGCGGGACGATCGCGAGGCCCAGGTCGCCGAGCTTCTGGCGCACGGCCGGATCGGCGAGCGCCTCCGTCACCGCCGCGTTCAGCCTCGCGATCACGGGCTTGGGCGTGCCCTTGGGCAGCCAGATCCCGTACCAGATGGACATGTGCAGACCGGCGAGGCCCGCCTCGTCGACGGAGGGGATGTCGGGCGCGGCGGCAGAACGGGACCCCGCCGTGACCGCATGCGCGCGGATGCGCCCGGCCTTCACCTGCGGCAGCGCGTTGGAGAGCTGGTCGACGATGAGGTCCAGGCGGCCGGCCATCAGCTCCTGGATCGCCGGTCCCGTGCCGCGGAAGGGCACGTACTCGAGCTTCGCGCCGGTGGCGTTCTGGAAGTAGACCCCGCCCATGTGCGTGCCCGAGCCCACGCCGGCGGTGCCGACCATGAAGCTCTCCTTGCCGGACTTGAGCCAGGCGAGCACCTCGGCGAGGTTCGCCGCCGGCGCGTCGTTCCGCGTGACGATCACCATCGGGTTCGCCGCGATCATCGCCACGGGCTCGAGGTCGTTCGCCAGGTCGTAGGGCAGGTTGTAGATCGCGCCGTTCACCACGTGCGTGCTCCAGTGCCCGATGCTCGCGAGGTAGCCGTCGGGCGCGGCGCGCGCCACGCGGCCCACGCCGATCGTGCCCGCCGCGCCCGTGGTGTTCTCGACCACCACCGACTGGCCGAGCGACTTGCGCATCGGGTCGGCGAGGATGCGCGCCACCGTGTCCACGGGGCCGCCCGCGGCGAAGGGCACCACGAGCGTGACGGGGCGCGCCGGGTAGGTCTGCGCCGCGGCGGGCGCGATGGCGGCGAGGCCGGCGGCGATCGCCAGGGCGAAGCGGGCGAGTGTCATGGTCGATCCTCTCCTCGGGCGGGGTTCGTGCCGCCCGCGAGCGCGGGCAGGCCGTCGATGCTCGTCGCGTTCTTCTCGCCCTGGTAGGCGCGCACGCCCTCGGGGCCCTTCTTCTCGGCCCAGCGCGGGAGCGTGTCGCGCTCGCCGGCGAACTCGTAGAGCGGCACGCCGAAGCCGCAGGAATCGGCGATGCGCTGGATGTCGGCCACGATGATGGCCCTCTCGCCCGGGAGCGCGGGAAACCGGGCCCGCAGCCCTTCCCACTCCGGCGACGCGGGCGTCACCACCCGCGCCTTGCCGTGCAGGCGCAGCAGCTTGGGCGGGCCCGAGAGCGCGCAGAAGAGGAACACGATGCGGCCGTTCTCGCGCAGGTGCGCCGCCGTCTCGGCGCCGCTGCCGGTGAGGTCCAGGTAGGCCACCTGCCGCGGGCCCAGGATGCGCAGCGTGTCGAGCCCCTTGGGCGAGCAGTTCACGTGCCCGTCGCCCGCGAGCGGCGCGCTCGCCACGAAGAACACGTGCTGCGCGGCGATCCAGTCCGCGTGCTCGGGCATGATGGCGTCGAATTGCTTACCCAAGGGGCCCTCCCGGTTCGAAGTCCATGAGGCGCTCGTCCGCCTCGAGGCCCGCCGCGGCCGCGCTTTCGGGCGAGGCGGGCGAGAAGCCCAGCCGCACGAGCAGCCGGTGCGAGCGGAAGTTCGCGGCCTTGAGCACGGCCGTGAACCGGCGGACCCCGTAGTGTACGGAAAGCTCGCGCATCATGGCCTGCACCGCCGAGCTCGCGATGCCCTGCCCCCAGTGGCGGCTCGCCAGCACGTAGGCGATGGCCGCGTGCGCATCGGGATGCACCGTCGCCTGGACGTAGCCCGCCAGTTCGCCCGAGGGCAGGCGGATCACCCAGTTGAGCCAGTGCTCGCGCCCGTCCGCCGAGCGCCGCGACTCGAGCCGGCGATAGCGCTCGCGCAGCCAGGCGGGCGAGGCCGGCGGCGCGTTCTCGAATTCGTAGATCGCCGGGTCGGCCAGGACGGCGAACATCGCCTCGGCATGTGCCTCCCCCTGCGGCTCGAGCCGGAGCGCGCCCGCCTCGATCGCCCGCACGCGGCGCTCAGGCCGGGCGCAGCGCGAGGCGCACGAAGACGTGCCCGTCGGCGTCGCGGCGGTGTTCCCGGAACCCGGCCGCGAGGTACATCGCGAGCGGCCCGAAGTGGTTGCGCGCGTCGGTGTCGGCCTGCGCGAGCGGCAGCGCCTCCGCGATGGCCATGCCCTGCGCCGCGAGGCCCTCGCAGGCCGCGGCGAGCAGCGCGGTGGCCACGCCCGAGCGCCGGTGCGCCTTGGCCACCACGAAGCAGGTGATCTGCCCGATGCGCTGCGCGTCCGGGTCGGGCTCGTCGTCGAACGCCGCCATCATCGTGCGCGGCGCGGCGTTGCACCAGCCCACGGGCTTGCCGTCGCGGTACGCGAGGTAGCCCCGCATGCGCCCGGCGCCGATGCGCTCGCACGCCGCCGCGCGGTTCTGCGGCCCGGTGCGCTCGCCCCACGCGACCTTGTCGTGGTCGACGTACAGGAACTGGCAGAAGCAGGAGTTCCACCTCGGGTTGTCGGCGAAGGCCTCGCCCTCGAAGAACGCGAGGAAGTCCGCCTGCCGCTCCGGGGAGAGCGGGTGGATCGCGAGCCCCGTCCCGCTCAAAGGTCGCGCCCGTTGTACTCCACGACCTTCAGCGCGGCGAGGTCGATCCCGTCCACGCAGCGCAGGTTCACCGCCGCCATCGCGTTGCCCTGCGGATCGTTGCCCTCCCCGTAGGGATGGATGCCGCAGGTGGGGCAGAAGCGGTGCTTGATCGCGTGCTTGTTGAAGGTGTAGGCGACCGTGTCCGCCTCGGGCGTGAGGAGCTTGAACTTCGCGCGCGGCACGAACCAGAGCAGCGAGCCCTTGCGCGAGCAGATGGAACAGTTGCAGGCGAGCGCGCTGCCGATCTCGCCCTCGGCCTCGAACCTGATGCCGCCGCAGTGGCAGCTGCCGACGTAGTGCATGCCGATCTCCCGGGAAAAGTCACGCCGCGATCATACCGGCGTCCGGTCACCGGCAGGGCGGGTACTCCGCGCGGATCGCCCGGATGCGTTCGGCGGCCGGGGCGCCCTTCTCGTTGAAGACCTTCTGGCGCTCGGCGTCGGCCGCCTTGAGCGCCGCGCGCTGGTCCGCGACCGCCTGCTGCTCCGCCGCGCAGGCGCCGCCGCCCTTGCGGCACTGGTCGAGCGCCGCCTGGGCCTGGTCGCGCTTGCCGCGGGCCTCTCGGTAGCGCTGCTGCTGCGCCTTCATCGCGTCCGACTCCGGCGTGGGCGTGCCCATGACCTCCGCCACGCGCGCCCTGTACTGCGCCTGCTGCTCCGGCGCGAGGCAGTTGGCGCTCATCGGCGGCGGCGCCTGCGCGATGGCCGCGCCGGAGAGCCACGTGGCGGCGAGCACGGCGGCCAGTCGCGGCCACGCGCCCCTGCTGCTGATCCTGGTCGTGCGCTTCATCGGGGTTCCTCCCGGGTCGGTTTCAGAAAACGAGGTCGCCTTCGTCGGCGATGGGCAGGCCGCGCTCCACGAAGAGCGACTCCTGGTTCGCCGGCGCATCATGCTGGCGGAGCGTGCCGAAGTCGAGGCCCGTGAGCCGCTCCAGGTCCGCGATGCGCACCTGGTACAGGCGCACCTCGAGGTCCGTGAGCACCGACAGGCCCTTCTCCGCGGCGTGCAGGCGCTCGACGGTCGCGAGCAGGTCTTCCTGCGTCACCACGAAGGCCTTCGCGCGCAGTTCCCCGGCGGCCTTGTAGGCCATCACCTTGAAGAACTGCTTCGGGATCCGCGCGCCGCCGAAGGTGCGGTCCTTCACCCGCTTGCCCGCGAGGTCCAGGCGCAGCTGGCCGTCGGCGCCGGGCTTGCCCAGGGGCGCGTCGAACACCGGGCCGTTGATCACGCAGAGGCGCCCCTGGCCGGCGGTCTGGATGGCGAGGTCCTCGAGGCGGTACCACAGGCCGCTCGCCGAGTTGTTCTGGTTGAAGCGCCAGTGCTGCGGCGCGCAGTTGGGGTAGTGATAGGTGTCGTCGCCGTTGCGCTTGGCCTCGGCGTCGGTGTCGCCCCACTGCAGGTCGCTGCGGCGCGAGAGGTGGCCCTGGTCGAAGGGGTTCTTCGTGCGGTCGGCCTCGAACTTCTTCTGGCCCTTGTACCAGTCCTTGCCCAGCTGCAGGCCGGCGCCGGCGGCATTCACGCGCGGGTCGTCGAACCAGGCGTCGCCGTCCTTGTCGCGCTCGCCGCGGAACCTGCCCGCGTCGATGTTGGCCGCGGAGAAGAAGGCGAGGCGCCGCTCGCGGTTCATCACCACGCTGTAGTTCCAGTACTTGAGCACCGGGTCCTTGCCCTGGATGGCGAGGGGCTTGCCGAACGCGGTCTTCGCGACCTTGGGCAGGGGCACCACGAAGCCCGCGCCGAGGAACTTCGGGTTGTAGCCGTTGCGCCTGGCGTAGTTCGTCTGGTCGATCTCCACCTTCTCGACCGCGCGCGGGGCGAAGGGTACCGCCGCGGGCGCCGCGGGGCGCGTGGCCGGCGCGCCCGGCACCGACACGCCCGCCCCGCCGATGTTCACGTCGATGTCGATGGGCACGAGGATGCGCGTGCGCCCGCGCGGACCGGTCTCCACGCGCACGCCGTCGGGGATGCCCCCCTCGGTCCCGCGCGAGAGCGACTCCGGCAGCGGCGACTCGCCCGCCTCGCGCACCTGGCGCGCGATGGGCGTGGCGGCGTGCTCCGCCTCGAGGTACTGCGCGATGCGGCTGATGCGCACGCCCTCGTTGGCGATCCAGTCGATGGCGTCCTCGCCCATCGAGGCGTCCCACGCCCGGCCGTCCTTCGCGAGCCACACGTCCTTGCCGCCGACGCGCTTGGTGCGCGGCACGCCGCTGTGGTGCAGCGCCACCACCTCCCAGGAGTTGTTGAAGACGGGCGAGCCCGAGGAGCCGCCCACGGTGTCGGTCTGGTACCAGAGGTAGGGGCCGTCCTCGGAATAGCGGATCAGCTTGTTCTCGCGCACGCAGACCTGCTTCCGCTCCCCGTTCGGGTGCTGGATGATCGTGAGGTACTCGCCGATGAGCGCCTTGTTGGGCAGCACGTTCAGCTTGAGCCAGCCGAAGCCCGAGAGCGGCTCCCCGCCCTCGGAGACCGGCGCCACCGCCACGAGGGCGAAGTCGAGGTCCTTGAAGAACACGGGCTCCGGGCTCGTGCGCAGCGCGAACACCGCCGGCTCGAGGTCCGCGCCCTTCAGGTCGCGCTCGTAGCGGAACTCGACCCGGCTCTCCTGCACCTCCTCGAGGCTCGAGAGCACGTGGTGGTTGGTCATGAGCACGCCCGGCGCCACGAGGAAGCCGGTGCCGTAGCCCAGCAGGCGCCCGCGGCTGCGGATGCTCACGCGGCACACCGACCGGGCGCACGCGAGGCCCTGCGCGAGGTAGTTGATGTCGTTGAGCTCGTTGCCCTGCAGGATGCGCTCCAGCCGCACGTTGGCGACGAGCGCGTCGCCCACCTGCCTGAGCAGCGTCGCGCGCCGCTGGTCGATCGCGCGCGGCGAGGCCTCGCGCCGGCCCTCCGACTTGCCCAGGCGGTCGATCGTGCGGCCCAGGGAGAGCGGGCGCGCGCGTTCCAGGGATTCCTCGATTCGCTTCAGGTCGAGCAGCATGGCGGCCTCCCGGTCATGGCACGGCAGAAGTCGATTGTCGCGGCGCGCGGCGGCGGCGCACACCGCATATTCGGCAGGCCGCGGGCCGGCGATTCGGCAGCGCGGCGCGCGAGCCTCACGGGGGCGGGCCGGGCGGCCAGGGGCCCTCGACCGGCAGCGCCTCGCCCTCGCCCGGCCAGGGCGGCATCGTCACGGCCACGGCCTCGAGCGCCTGCGCGCCGGTCGCGCGGAACTGGAAGCGCGTGCCGCGCGGGATCGTGAGGCAGGCCCCCGGCCGCAGCGGCACGATCTCCGCCTCCCCGCTCTGCATGCGCCACATCTCGCCCTCGCCCGCCAGGATGTACCAGATCTCCTCGACCGTGCGGTGGCGCACCGCGGCGGAGACGCGGCCCGGGGCGAGCGAGAAATGGGCCAGGCCGCCGCCGGAGAGCCCGAGCAGCACGCGCACGTCGGAGCCGTCGGGCGCGACCACGGTGCGTTCGGCGGGCAGGTGGCAGGTCTTGAAGGTCTTCATGCTTTCACCTCCTCGGCGGGGCTGCCGGCGGACACGCCCTCGCGAGGCGTGTCGCGGACCGCGGTTCCCGCACGGACTACCGGTTGTCCAGCGCCAGCTTGAGGCCCAGGCCCACGAGCGCGAGGCCCGCCAGCCGCGTGAACAGGCGGCGCGCCGAAGGCAGGGCCCGCAGGCGCCGCGCGACGGCGTTGCCCGCGAGCACCAGCGCCGCCTGCCAGGCGAGGCTGAGCAGCGTGACGTGCGCCATCATGACCGCGAGAGTCGCCGCCGGCGCGTCGGGCCGCAGGAACAGCGGGAAGAACGCGACGAAGAAGAGCATCACCTTCGGGTTGGTGAGGCTCACCGCGAAGGCCCGGCGGAACGAGGCCCACCGCGTCCGGGGCCGGCCGTCGGCCGGACCGGCGGCGGCGGGATCGCGCCGCAGCAGCTGCCAGCCGATCCACGCGAGGTAGGCCGCGCCGAACCACTGCATCGCCTGGAAGAGGCCGGGGCTCGCGTTCATCACGGCCGCGAGGCCCGCCACCGCCGCGACCATGAAGAGGAAATCGCCGGCGAGCGTGCCCATCACCGCGGCGAGGCCCGCGCCCACGCCGTGGCGCCCGGTGGCCTCGAGGATCGCGAGCGTGCCCGCGCCGGGGATCATCTGGAACACGAGGATGGCGGCGAGGAAGCTCGCGTAGTTCTGGATGCCGAAGGCGGTCATGGCGGCGCTCCGTCCGGGCCGGCGATGTCGCGCATCATGAGGTATTTCACGATCCCGTGCGGCAGCACCGTGTTCTCGTGCTTCACCAGGTAGCCCAGCCCGCGGTAGAACCGCGGCGCCTGGAAGCTGAGCGTCTCCAGGTAGCAGACGCGGCAGCCCCGGCCGCGCGCCGCCGCCTCGAACTCGCGCACCAGGCGCGTGCCGATGCCCTGGTGGCGATGGCTCTCGGCCACCCAGAGCTGCTGGATCTCGCCGCACCCGCCCCAGGTCCGCCCCACGGCCCCGCCCACCACCTCGCCCGAGGGCAGGCGCGCGAAGCACGCGAGCGGGCGCACCTCGTGCAGCGGCGCGGCGGCGAAGTTCGCCGCCTCCAGGCCCTCGTCGACCACGCGCGCATCCGCGGCGGGCGGGTCGTCGTGGCTCGTGAAGGAAAGCCCGCCGGTCACGGTGCCGCGCGCAGGTCCTGGATCCACACGCCCGCGCGCCGCGCTTCGTCCTCGTGCTCGGGATCGCGCCAGGTCTCCCGCAAGGCGGCCTCGTACCAGTCCTGCATCGCGGGCAGGGCGAGCAGGCGGCGCGCGTACTCGCGCGAGCGCGGGGCGACGGGCGGGTCGTAGGTCTGGATGCGGAAGGCGACCGGCGCGTAGAAGGCATCGGCCGCCGTGAACGCCTCGCCCGCGAGGAAGGGGCCGCCGAAGCGGTCGAAGCCCTCGCCCCAGAGCGCGTCCAGCCGGGCCAGCTCGCGCACGAGCGAGGCCGGGCAGGGCTCGACGCGCACGCGGATGCCGCAGTTCATCGTGCAGATGTCGCGCAGCGTGGCGAAGCCCGAGTGCATCTCCGCGGCCGCGCAGCGCGCCCAGGTGCGGGCGAGCGGCTCGTGCGGCCAGACTTCGGGATGGCGCTCGGCCAGGTGCTGGACGATGCCCAGCGAATCCCACACCGCGGTGCCGCCCTCGACCAGGCACGGCACCTTGCCCGTGGGCGAGAAGGACTTGAACGCCTCGGGGTTCTCGCGGCCGCCGAAGGGCACCAGCTTCTCCTCGAAGGGGATGCCCAGCGTCTTCATCAGCACCCACGGCCGCAGCGACCAGGAGGAGTAGTTCTTGTTGGCGATGTAGAGCGTGGTCATGGCGGTCTCCCCCGGGTTGATCCTCGCGTCATGGCCGCGACTGTACACCCGCCGTCCGCCTCGCCGGGCGCTAGTCCAGGTGCTCGATGTCCCCGGCGAGCGCGACCCACGCGTGCTTGCGCGATTCGTACACCGAGAAGGCGGGCGGGGCGAAGCCCGGGTCCGCGAAGGCGCCCACCGGGATGGCGACGACCTCCTCGTGGCCCGCCAGCTCGTAGTGCACGGTGGCGCCGCAATCGGGGCAGAAGTGGAAGGTGGCCCGGCCGCCCGAATCGCCCGTGCGCACCCAGGCCGTCGAGCGCCCCTCGATCCGCACGGCCTCGCGCCGGAAGCGCGCCTGGGCGCCGAACACGCTGCCGGTGCGGCGCTGGCAGGCGAGGCAGTGGCACACCGACACGCGCACCGGCTCTTGCGTCGTGGTCGCGGTGAGTTGCCCGCAGCTGCAGGCGGCGATCCGGTGCGTCATGGCAATGGGCTCCTCTGGCCGGGCGGGTTCGCGTGCGCCACTAGGACCGCGCGAGCTTCAGCCGCACGACCGGGCGCGCGGGCTTGCGGCGGGCCACCTCCTCGAAGCCCGCCTCGTCGTACATCGACTTCGCGCCGAACCAGTTGCATTCGCCGGCGGAGGGCTCGGCCAGGTCGACGGGATAGGCCTCGAGCAGGCGCACGCCACGCTTGCGCGCATAGGCGACGGCGCCGGCGAGCATCGCCTTGGCGACGCCCTGCCGGCGGAATTCGGCAGGCACCACGAAGCAGACGATCGACCACACGGCCTGGTCGTCCACGGCCTTCATCACCCGCGACTTCGCGAGGCGGGCGAAATCCTCGCGCGGGCCGAACGACACCCAGCCCACCGGCGTCCCGTCGCGGTAGCCGAGCAGGCCGGGCGGCGGGTCCTTCGCGGCGAGCGCCTTCAGGTCCCGGCGGCTGCGCGCCGAGCGGCTCTCGCCCGGGCGAAGGCCGGTCACCTCGCCGCTTCGCCGGTAGAACATGCACCAGCAACTGCGCGCGACGGAGCACCCGCGCGCGCCGAAGAGCGCCTCGAGGTCGGCCCAGCGGCCGGCCGTGAGCGGGTGGATCGCGAGCTTCGGCGGCGAGGCCCGCTTCGGGGTGGAGGCGCGCGCCATCACGCCACCGTGTCCCTGGGCGGGTTCTCGCGGAACCACTGCACGATGCCCGGCATGTGCGGCTCGAACCCGCCCGGCAACGACAGGTTGAGCACGCCCGCGCGCACGCCGCCGCGGTTCTCGAAATCGTGCAGGACGCCACCGGGCACGAGGACGAACGAGCCCGGCCCCGCGTGCGTCCAGGCCTCGCCCACGAGGATGCTCATGGTCCCCTCCAGCACGTAGAAGATGTCGTCCTCGGCATGGGAATGGGGGCCGGGTCCCTGGGTGCGCGGCTCGAGCCACCATTCCGAGATCGAATAGCGCGAGCCCGTCTCGGCGCCGTCGGCCTTGAAGACGGCGCCGATGCGGCCCATCGGGTAGGCGCGGCCCTCGCCCGGGCCGAGGACGATCGGCGCGGGGGCCGGTGCGGGGGATTCGCTCATGCGCGTTTCCTTTCCATCGGGAACGACGGGTCAGCCGGGCTTCGCGGGCACCAGTTGCGCGGGGTCGTAGAAGAAGCGTTCCTCGGCGATGCGCTCGCCGGCCCAGCGCTGGCACGCCACCTCCTCCATCTGCGTCACCGTCCCGTCGAGCCACTCGAAGCGGAAGGCCCAGCGCACGACCACCTGGTCGCCTTCCACGAACACGGGCCGGATGCAGCGCGAGTGCACCGCCTTCGCGCGCGCGAGCACCTGGCGCTCGCCCGCCACGAGCTTGTCGCGGCCCACGCGAGGCGGCGCCTGGTTCTCGCGCATCGTCGCCTCGGGCAGGTAGAACTCCTCGATCGCCTCGGCGTGGGCGTTCTGCTCCACGCGGGCGATGAAGCGCTCGAGCGTGGCCGCGCTAGGCACGGGCACCGCCTACTCGTCGCGCCACCAGGCCTCGGCGCCGTCGATGTGGATGAGGATCCCGTCGGCGCGGTAGGCCTCGCCTCGCGCCTGCAGCCGCAGGCCGGGCTCGTGCAGCTGCTCGTGCACGGCTTCCCAGTCGTCCCACTGGGCGTCGTCGTCGTCGGTGTTCGCCTGCAGCAGCGAGAGCTCGCGCTCGAAGAGCTCGCGCACGGCCTCGTACTCGGTCGTGGCGTGGAAGACGCCGCTGTACCACGGGAAATCCGCCTCGCCCTTCTTCACGTCGATGGTGCCCAGGACGACGTTGCCGCGCACCAGGTCCAGCTTCTCGGGCATCTGCGTTTTCGGCACGGCATTTCCTTTCGGGCGGCGGGCGGGGAGGCGTGGCCCTAGTGTAGCGGCCTTCGGCGATCGCGCGGCACGGCCCTCAGGAAGCCCGGCGCAGCGCCGCGATCATCGCCTCGCAGCGCTCGAGCCGCTCGGCCGGATCGCTCCAGCCGCGGAAGTCGAGCACCTCGGGCAGCATCTGGCGCTCGAGGCTGCGGATCGCCGATTCCGCGACCTCGGGCGCGGCCTCGCCCAGCAGGACGACCTGGGAAAAGGCCGCGGCGATCACCGCGTCGTCGTAGGCGAGGATGTGCAGGTGCTCGCGCTCGAGACGCTGCGCGAGCTGCTCGTCGGGGATGCCCGCGGCGAAATCGCGATCGACGTCCCATTCCTCGAACAGCTCGTCCAGGAACTCGCCGCCCTCGAGCGCGGGGTCGGCCTCCAGCGCCGCGCGGTAGTACGCGAGGACCTCGGCGCCGCGCGTGCTGCCGAAGGGCGAGAGTTCGTCGCCCGGGTCCCAGTAGAAGCGCTCGTCGAGGAGCCGGGCCGCGTTCGGGTGCGCGGTGTCCTCCGCCAGCTCCCAGTCGTCGTCGAGGATGTCCATGGCCGCCTTTCCCGTCACGCGACGGTGCCTTGGTGATACAGCAGTTTCCACCCCTCGGGCGTGCGGCGCCACAGGCTCGCGCGCCGGGTGAGGCGCGCGGGCTGCACGAGCGTGTAGGTGAGCAGGTAGTTGCCGGGCGCCACCTCGCGGCAATGGAAGTCCTTCGCCTCCCAGGCCTCGCCCCGCGGCTCGCGCTGGCGGCCGGCCAGCACCTCGAGCACGAAGTCGCGGCCGTAGCGCCCGCCCGAGGCGCCCACCTCCCAGAAATCCGCCACCAGCAGCCGGTCGATGTCCTCGCGCGTGGCGCCGGCCTCGGCCAGCGCGAAGAGCGGCTCGAGCCGGCGCAGTTCGTCCCGCACGGGCACGAGCGCCTCGTCGGTCACCGGGTCGGGCTCGCGTCGCGTCATCGGCCGGGCCCGCTCACGCCGGCCGGGGCAGGCCGAGCTGCTCCTGGATCGAGCGCGTCTTCTCGTTGACCACGTTGCCGGTATGCAGCGTCTGCTTCCTTTCCACGAGCATGAGCAGGCACTCCTCGTCGGCGACCGGGTTGTGCTCCACGCCCTTGGGCACGACGTACAGCTCGCCCTCGCCGATCTCGACCGCGCCCTGCCGCATCTCGATGCGCAGCCGCCCCTTCAGCACGAGGAAGAGCTCGTCCTCGCCGGCGTGGTGGTGCCAGCCGAAGGTGCCGTGCACTTTCGCGACCTTCACGTAGGAATCGTCCAGCTCGCCGATCACGCGCGGGGACCAGAGCTCCGCGAGCGATTGGGCGACCTGGCGCGGCGATGTCGGCTGGACCATGGGCCTCTCCCCGGGGCGCGACGGCCCCGTGCCGGGGAATGCTAACCCACGGGGGCGGCTGCCGCGCCGCGCCGGCGCGCGAGCAGGGCCTCCGCCACGAGCAGGTTCGGCACCCAGCACAGCCACGCGATGGCACGGTAGGCCGCCTCGCCCGGCAATCCCGCCAGGAGCGAGGCCGGCAGCCACAGCCGCAGCGTCACCGCGGCGAAGGAGAGCGCGAAGTTGCGCACCATCCAGCGCCGGTGTCGCGCCACGTCCCCCGCGCGGATGGCCCCGTAGGCGCGCGCGCCCGTGTACAGCCACGCGAGCGCGAGGCAGGCGAATCCCGCGCGCGCGACGGGGCCGCCGAAGGCGAAGAAGGCCATGTACAGGCCCGCGAGGCCCCCCACCAGCACGCCGATGCCCAGGTAGAGCCGGCCCATCCAGCGGTGCACGGCCGGGCGCGCGGCGCGAAGCCGCGCCGAGAACTGGCCGGGACCGAGCACGAGCGCGACCGACGAGGCGAACACGTGGGCGAGGATGCCGGCGGGATGGGCCTCGAAGGCCACGCGCATCTCGGGCTGGACGAGCGCGCCGAGCGGCAGGAAGCCGTAGACCGCGATCGCGTAGCCCGCCACGCCCAGCGAGAGCAGGCCGAGCGCCGCCAGGCCCGCGCGGCGCGCGTTCACGGTCCCGGGCCGGCCGCGGGCGCGAGCCGCATCGTGAGGAAGGCGCTGTTCGGGTCCTCGACATAGTCGGCGAAGGGCGCGCAGGGCGTGAACCCGAAGCTCGCGTACAGCGTGCGCGCGGGAGCGAAGGCCGCCATCGAGCCCGTCTCGAGGCTCAGGCGCTCGTAGTCGCGCGAGCTCGCCACGCGGATGATGTGCTCGAGCATCGCCCGCGCCGCGCCGCGGCGCCGGTGCGCGAGCGCGGTGCGCATCGACTTGATCTCGCCGTGCGAGGGCGAGAGCTCGCGCAGGGCGCCGCACGCCACGAGGTCCGCGCCGTCCCACGCCGTCCAGAACGTGATGTCGGGCCGGCGCAGCTTGTCGAGGTCGAGCGCGTGCACGCTCTCCGGCGGCGAGATCTCGCGCATGTTGCGCAGGTGCTCCTCGAGGAGCGCGCGGATCTCGGGCCCGGACAGGTCGTCGCGGCGGATGCGAAAGCCCGCCTCCTCGCTCACGGCGCCTCCCCGGCCTTCGCGAGCAGCACCTTCGCCTCGGCGTGGTCGTAGGTCGTGATCTCGAACGGGTTGCCGTCGGGATCGCCGAAGTAGAGCGACCAGGAGAGCCCGTGGTCCTCCAGCCTCGCCTCGTGCCCGAGCGCCTGGCGCAGGTGGCGCTGCCACGCGAGCAGGCCGGCCGCCGTCGTCCGCAGCGCGATGGTGGAGCGGCACGCCTCGCGCGGCCGCTCGAAGAGCGCCAGGTGCACGGTGTCCTGCGCGTTGCCGAGCGTGAGCGGCCCGCCGCCGCCGGCCCAGCCGAGCAGCGCCGGCACGGGCGTGAGGCCCATCACCCGCGCGTACCAGGCCTGTGCCGCGGCGCGGTCGGCGACGAAGACATGGATGTGGTCGACATCCTCGAGCGTCGGTGCCATGGCGTCCTGGTCCTCGCGGGTCATTGTCGCTCGTTGCCGGTGCCGGGCCCTGGGCGCGGCTACGGCCTGAAGTTCGAGACGTTGCCGATGCGCTTCCACCGCCCCGCGTCCTTCCGGTAGAGCTCGATCCAGGCGCTCGTGAAGTCCACCTTCAGCGCCTCGCCCGCCGGGCCCGCCTGCGTGCCGCGCGCCTGCACCTGCACGACGACCCAGCCGAGCGTCCCGTCGGCCGACACGGTCGCGATCGGAGGCGCGAGGTCGCGGTACTCGCTGAACCGGGTGGCGCGCAGGTAGCCGCCCAGGCGCGCGCGCCGCTGCTCGAGCGTCGGCCGCGTGATGTCGCCGCGGTTGGCCACCACGTACTCGTCGGCCTCGTCGGCCAGGAGCAGCTCGACATCGCTTTCCCGGTGCGCGCGCAGGACCTTCTCGTGCAGGGAGAGCAACTCGTCGGCCGGGCCGGCCAGGGCGAGCGCCGGGGCCAGGCCGGCGAGCGCGAGGAGCAGCGCGGGAAGGGATCGATGCCGCATGGGAGGCATTGCGCCGGGCGCCGGGCTACTGTCCCGGGGGCGGTTCCCAGAGCTCGGCCTTGTTGCCTTCCGGGTCGATCACCCAGGCGAACTTGCCGTACTCGGATTCGTCGATCTTCTCGAGCACGTCGCAGCCCTCGGCACGCAGGGCCGCCACGAGCGCGTGCACGTCCGCGACGCGGTAGTTCACCATGAACGAGGCCTTGCTCGGCGCGAAATGGTCGCCGTCGGCGCCGCCGATCGACCAGACCGTCGTGCCGGCCGCGGGCTTGCCCTCGGCGTCGGTCCAGCGGAAGCCGGTGCCGCCCCAGGGCTGCACGTCGATGCCCAGGTGCTTGCGGTACCACTCGCGAAGCGCGACGGGATCCTTCGCCTTGAAGAAGATGCCCCCGATCCCCGTGACTCGCTGCATGACGGCCTCCCGCGACTGGAAGAAGGCGGCATCGTAGCGCGCAACCGAACGGGGGCCTAGCCCGGGCTCCCGGCCTCGACCAGCTTGCCGAGCAGCACGAGCGAATCCTGCCAGCCCAGGTAGCAACCCTCGGCCGGGATGACGGCGGGCACGCCCTCCTGCGTGATGTCCACCTCCGTCCCGCAGGAGACCGCGCGCAGGACGACGGTGGTGCGCATCTCGCCGGGCAGGTTCGGGTCGTCGAAGCGCGCGGTGTAGCGCAGGCGCGCCCCCGGCTCGAGCTCGAGGTATTCGCCGCCGAAGGCGTGGGAATGGCCGCTCGAGAAATCCGTGAACGACATCCGGTAGGTGCCGCCCACGTGCGCGTCCATCCCGTGCACGGTGGCGGTGAAGCCGTTGGGCGGCAGCCACTTGGCCATGGCCTGCGCGTCGAGGAAGGCCCGGTAGATGCGCTCGGGCGGGGCGCGCAGCACGCGGTGAAGGCGGATCGTGTGGGTGGCCATGCGTCGTCTCCTGGGGTCGGGGGTTGCGGGCTCGTCGGCGCCCGGTGCGCAGGCTAGCGCACCAGCGGCCGGACGCGACGGGTGAGGACCTCGTGCTCGGCGGCGAGGAGGGCGGCGTTCGGGTCGTGCCCGGTCCGCGGCACCAGCACGAAGGCCTTGGCCGGCGCGTCGAGGCGATCGAGATAGCGCCGCGCGAGCTCGGGCGTGGTGAGCAGGTCCTCGGCGCCGTGCACGAGGAACACCGGCACCTCGAAGCGCGTGCCGAGCCGCGGCAGGTCGATCGTGCTGGCCATGCCCGCGCCCTCGCGCCCCACAAACTGCAGGTACGAGTAGTCCTCGCCTTCCTCGGATTCGGCGAGGGCTTGCGGCGTGGCGTACGCGGGCGAAGGGATCCAGAAGGACGCCGGGGCGGGCGTGACCACCCGGGCCTCGTAGGCGCGCACGGCGCGGCGCAGGGCGCCGAAGCTGCGCGGGTCCTTCCACGGCGGCGGGCCCAGCGCCTCGAGCACCGCGACCGTCGCCCGGTCCCCCGCCGCGCCGGCCACGGCCAGCACGCGATCGCGGCTCGCCGCCATGTTTTCGACGCCGTGCACGAGTTGCGAGACGCCGACATAGGCGTGGAAGAGGTCGGGCCGCGCCCGCGCCATGTGCACGCCCAGGACGGAGCCCCAGGAGCCGCCCAGCAGGATGATCCGGCGCTGGCCCAGCCGGCGCACGAGATGCTCCGCGAGCTCGAGGCCATCGCGAGCCATGCGCTCGACGCCCAGCGCCTCCCCCGCCGCCGGCGGGTTGCGCCCGAAGGTCCGGCCGGCGCCGCGCTGGTCCCACTGCACGAGCGTGAACTCGGATTCCCACGCACCGTAGAGCGTGTGCGCGTACGGGCTCAGCGGGTTCCCGGGTCCGCCGTGCAGCACGAGGATCACCGGGTTGGCGCAGCTCTCGCCGCGGATCGAGACCCATTGCTCGAGGCCGCCGAGCCGCACGAAGCCTTCCTCGCGCACCGGTCCCGCGGGCGAGGCGCAGCCGGGCGCGAGATCGCCCCGCTGGAGGACGGGCGCCTGGCAGGCTGCAAGCGTCATCGCGGCGATCGCCGCGAGCAGGGCACGGATCAAGCGCGTTCTCCTTCCATCGACGGGCTCACCACGAGAAGGTGATCGGCAGGTGCGGGGCGAGCGAGCGGCGCTGCCCATCCGGTTCGCCGTCGAAGCCGATCTCCAGGTCCTGCACGGGTCCCTCGCGCAGGGTGAGCAGGCCGCTTCGCGCGACCGCGGCGAGCGCCGGGGATGGCGTGGACGCCCCGGGCCCGGTCCACGCGAGGCGCGTGAGGTGGCGAAAGCCGATGGCATGGTCCAGCGGCTGGCGGAAGGCCCGCGCCACCGCATCGGGCCGGTAGCCCGGCGCCATGTGGAAGAAACGCTGGGTTCGGCGGCGCATCCGAGAGTTCGTGCCGATGTGGATGAACATCGGCGGTACCAGGTAGGCGGGTTCGTAACGCCATCCCGGGAAGGGCGCCGCCTCGTCCACGCCCGTCGAGCGAAGGCACAGGCCGAACGGGCATGCCTGCGCGTCCCGGCCCTGCCAGCGGTCGAGCAGTCGCGTGGGCCGCGCGAGGCCGGATCGCGCTTCGTGGGCATCGTGGACCCAGATCAGCTCGAGCATCGCGTTGCGGAAGAAGAAGCACCGGTTCGACGTGCCCTGCCCGCGATGCACGTTGCGCTTGCCCTCGGCGAGGCCCAGCCCGGCCAGGTGCTGCGCCTCGGGCGCGCCTTCCGCCACGCAGACGAAGACGTGGTCGATCTCGACCGTCACGCGAGGCTCCGCGGCGCCGGTGCGCGCTCAGGCTTCAAGGCAGTAGACCTGGCGCGGGCCGCGGCCCTGCAACACCACGTCGGCGCAGGGATGCATGCCCAGCTTGAGGAGCACGCGGATGGAGGGCGTGTTCGCGGGGTCCGCGAGGCCCAGGAGCATCGACCGTCGCAGGTGGCCGAAGGCGAACTCGACCTGCGCGCGCCCGATCTCGGTGGCGTAGCCCTTGCCCCAAGCGGCCTTCGCGAGCACGAAGCCCAGCTCCAGTTCCGCCCGGCCGAGCGCGTGGCAGGGCGAGAGGCCCGAGAACCCGATCACCTCGCCGCTCCCGCGCTCGACGAGGGTGGAAAAGCCGATGTCGGCGCCGGCGAAGTTGAAGCGCTCGCGCACGAACCGGTCCGTTTCTTCCCGCGAGAGCTGCCGGCCGGAGAACGCGAACCGGATCACCTGCGCGTCGGCGAAGACGCGCTCGTGCAGCGGCGCGATGTCCGCGGCCACGGTGGCGCGCAGCGCGAGGCGCGGCGTGACGAGGATCTCGCGCGGGCCGGGCGGGGGCGTGGAATCAGGCTGCACCGGATTCCCCTGGGCGCTCGTGCGCCGGGCGCGCGAGCGCGTCGGCGGGCGGCCGGCGCCGCGGCGGCCCGGCCGGGATGCGGATGGCGTTCGTGCGCTTGCCCATGGCGATGCCCTTGCGGATGCGGCCCCCAGTGTAACCGTGACCGTGGCAGGCGTGCGCCCCGCGCGGGGCCTATCCGGGTTCGCCTTCCGGCCCGGGGTCGGCGCGCATCTCGAACGAATGCGCGTTCTGGGCGACGATCCTGAAACCGAGCCGCTCGTACAGCCGCCGGGCGGGATTCACCTTGAGGACGCTCAGCGAAAGCGGGACGCCGTGCCGCCTCGCCTCCTCGAGCAGCCCGCCCACGATCCGCCCGCCGATGCCGCGGCCGCGCTGCGCCGCGCCGATCTGGATCTGCACCAGCTTCCAGAGCGCCGGCGTCCGGGCCACCTTCACCATGCCGATGGGCTGCGCGCCCTGCAGGACGATGCGGATGCAGTCGAAATCGGCCATCACGCGGGCCACGTGTCCCTGGGGCGTGACCTGCTCGCCCGCGGCCCGCAAGTGCGGCCCCATGGCCTCGATGCGAAGCGCCACGAGCCAATCCCGGTCCTCGGCGGTCGCGGCCCGGAAAGTCACGGCCTCGCATCCGGCACCCGGCGCATCCGGGGCTAGCGACGACATGCGTCCCTCATCGACGGGGGGAACGGCAGGAGCGCGAGCTTCGAGCGTGCCGCCATCGTCATTCCGATCGACCCGGTGAGGCCGCCACGCTAGGCCGTCGCCGGAGCGCCCTGCGCGGGCGCCATCCGCCTGTCCCAGGCCGGCCGGTCCACGCCCTTCGCCACGAGCCACGAGGCGAGCGCCAGTTCCGCGACGAATGCCGGCGCCAGGATGCCGGGGAAGATCGCGCTGGCGAGCGCGGGCGCCAGGAACAGGGCGAAGCTGTTGGCGAGGTAGCACGCCCCCGCCACCGCCAGCATCACGCCCAGGGCCCGGGGAAGGAAGCCGCTCGCGAAGATGAGCGCGCCCCGGATGAGGCACGCGAAGCCGAAGAACACGAGGCCGATGCCGAAGCCTTTTCCATGCAGGTTGATCGCGAGATACGCGAGGGCCTCGCGCTGCTGTGTCGTGAACGCCTCGAGCCAGGTGGCATTGCCCAGCAGCACGAGGGGCGCCAGGAGCGAGAGCTTGTTCAGGGCGAGCACGGCGGTCTGCACCAGGTTCACGAGCGTCGCGAGGAACGCGAGGCTGCCGCTCACCGGCCGCAGCAGCAGGTAGAGGACGAGGATCACCGGCAGGTCGCACACGTGCATCAGGAGATCGCCCACGACGCCGGCGCGCCACAGCAGGGGCTGCGCCGTGATGGCGCGCGCGGTGGCGGCCGCGTCGCCGGGGATGACGAGCGTCTCCCGGACATACGCCTCGCCGAACAGGCCCAGGCCGATGATCGCGAGGTACAGCAGTCCGGCGATGCGCGCGTAGAGCTGCGGCGAGGTCTCGATGCGGGGAATGGCCATGAGGAAGAGGCTCGCCTTCTCCGGGCATGCCCGGCGGAAATGACGCAGGTTGGTCGCCGGCCTTCCGGCCGCGCGTTCACTTCATCTTCGAGGGCAGCTTCAGGATCTCGCCGGCCACCATGAAAGTCCCTCGCCCGCGATGGTGCAGCGTGCGCGGCTGCCTGAAGGCCGGGTCCATCCAGGCCTTCACGACCTCCAGCACGAAGAAGCCGTACTTCGCCACCAGGCGCGTGTCGGCCACGCGGCACTCCAGGCTCGCGAAGCACTCGTCGATGAGCGGCGCGCCGACCCGCTTCGCCGGCCGCGGCGTGAGGCCGAATTTCCGGAACTTGTCCGTCCGCCGGCCGCTCGTGTTCCCGCAGCCGACCACCTGCTTCGCGATGTCCGCGGTGGGGATGTTGATGACGCACTCCCGAGATTGCTCCAGCATCCCGAAGGAGTGGTTGCGGTTGCTGACGACGCACCCGATGAGCGGCGGCTCGAATTCGAGCATGGCATGCCAGGACATCGTCATGACGTTGCGCCTGCCCTCGCTCGCCGTCGCGAGCAGCACCACCGGGCCCGGCTCGATCAGCGTGTAGACGCGCGAGAGCGCGAGGGAGCGCTTGGCCGTGGGCGGGGCGGCCTCGGGGACGGCGGATTTCATGGGGTCCGGATCCTCGCTCGGCAAGGGGTGGGCTCGGGCACTGCCAGGGAAAGCATACCCCGGGTGAGATGGCGCGATCGCGCCGAGCGGATTCAATCCCGCCGTTCGCCCGGACGCCGGAAGGCGAGCTTCGTCCACGTCACGCCCGCCTGCCGGTTGGCCTCCAGCAGCGAGGCCGAACGAGCCTCGAGAAGCACTTCCAGCCCGCACGCCTTCGCGGCGGCAACGGTCTCCGCCGGCGGGACCTCGAACATCACGCGGCCGGCGGGCACCGGTCCGTGGCGCAGCGAGAGGATCATCACGCCCCCGGGGGCGAGGAGCGAGGCGAGGACCGGCATGGCGATCGCGCGCTCGGGCGCATCGAGGTGCATCCACACCGCCGAGAGCAGCACCAGGTCGAAGGCGAGCCGCCGCCGCACGATCGAGTCGAGGCCGGGCAGCCCATCGTCCACCCACTCGATCCGCGGCGAGGTGTAGCGGCCGCTCGCGTAGGCACGGAACGCCCCGGTCGGTTCCACGGCGACCACCCGGTGGCCCTGGCTCGCGAGCCAGTGGGCATCGCTCCCGGTGCCGGCGCCGATGTCGAGCGCGCGCGAGGGCGTGGCCGGCAGGAAGGGCAGCGCCTCACGATGCTTGTCGGCGAAGCCGATCGACTCGTACGGCCCGATGAGCGCGTCCGCGTGCTCCGCGTAGCCCCGGGTTCCGCGCCTCATGTCCGCGAGCACCCCGTGCGTGCGCCTGCCGCGCTACTCGGCCGTGGTGGGATCGATGATCTCCCGCACCTGCGACACGCGGTTCGCCGGGAAGCCGCCCTGCCGCGCATGCTCGCGCACCATCGCCTCGTCCGGCGCGATGTAGACGCAGTAGATCCTGTCGTCGGTCACGTAGCTCTGGACCCACTGGATCGACGGGCCGAGCTTGCCGAGGACGCTGCAGGACTTGATCGCGATGGCCTTGAGGTCGCGGGCCGAGAGCTGCCCCGCACCGGGAATGTCGCGCTCGATGACGAACCTGGGCATGTCGTCCTCCCCGCTGGGGGCGGCCCCCCGGCCCGGCGAGGGCCGGGGGCCGCGGTCAGCAACCGGCCGTGCACTTGCCCGCGCTGTCGAACTGCATCGTCCTGCCCGAGAGCGGGACGTGCACGGGCACCTTCACGGCCTTGATGAACGCCTCCGTCTTGCTGCCCGGGCGGACCTTCCCGCCCACGGTGCCGACCTCGTTGGCGTGCGAGGCGATGACCGAGGCGGGCTTCACGAGGTCGTTGATGACGTACGCCGCCTCGATCGGGCCAGTGGTGAAGCCGTCGCCGATGTTCATGACGGCGAGCTTCGCGCCGTAGTGGCCGCGCACGACCAGCTCCTGGTCCGCCGTGATGCCGGTGTCGCCCGAGAGGTAGGCCACCAGCCCGTTGCTGAACTTGAGGACGTAGCCGGTCGCGAGCCCCACGTCGCCGGCGATGCCCACGTCCTTCATCGCCTTGCCCAGGTCGCCGCCGATGTAGTCGGGGTCGACGCCGTTGCTGTGCAGCGCCGCCACGGTCGCGATGCGCACCCCGCCCACCACCACGCTGCCGCCGAAGCGCGCCAGCATCGAATCGGCCGGGTTGCCGCCGTTGGCGCGCAGCTTCGCCGCGAAGAAGGGCGGCATCTCGCTGCCGGTGACGATCTTCGCCTTCTTGGCGAGCGCGATGTTCACCGCGCTGGTGTTGGGCAGCGCGGAGACGGACACGTCCGGCTTGTCGCAGGTGCCCGAGTTGGGCGCCTTGCCATGCGCGTTGCCCACGTGGTCGCCGTGCATGTGGCTCACGAGGATGATGTCGATCTTGCCCAGGCGCGGGTCGTCGGCGCCGGCGACCGTGCGGCCCGGGTCGTAGAGGATGCGCGTGCCGTTGGGGTCCTCGAAGACGAGCGCGCGGTCCTGCGGGCAGAACTCGCCCTCGACGCCGCCCAGGGGCGTCACCTTCACGGCCTGGGCCAGCGCGGGCACCGCCGCCAGCGCGCCGAGGGCGGCGAGCAAGGCGAACCGGGTGCGGCGATCGATCTTCTTCATGGCTTCCTCCTGTCGTGGTTTTATCCTGCTTCGACGGCTTCCCGGCGGGAGATGATGCCACGAGGTCGGGCCGGCGACGAGAACCCGGCCGGACCTCAGCGAAAGAGGTCGCGCCCGTCGTCCGGTGGCCACAGGACCCGGTCGTCGCCGCCGTCCGCGGTGCATGTCGCGATCACCGCCTCGCGCAGGGAGCCGTGGAATTCCAGGAAGGCGCGGATGCGGCCGAGCGTCGATTCCGGCGACTCGTTCGAGGCGATGAACACGCTGAACCGGCCGTGCCCGAACTCGTGGCGCTCGATGCGCCCCGCGCGATGCTTCGCGAGCATCTCGGCCAGGCCGTTCTCGATCCCGACGAGCGCGTCGAAATCCGTCGTCTCGGCGACGGGCAGCCGCACCACGATCCGGTGGTCCATGCGGCCCCTAGCCGGGAATCCTCGAGATCTGCACGCTCACGATCTTCCACGCCCCGCCGCGTCGCACGTAGATGTCGATGTAGCGGTAGTGGCTGGCGAAGGGCCGCCCCTGGTAGCGGCCCGTCATGCGGGTTCGGCCGCTCAGCAGCGCGACATCGCCGTACAGGCGCACGTCGAAGTCCTCGACGGTGTACGGATCGATCACGAGCTCCGGCGAGAGCAGGCCCTCCACGAACACCGCCTTCGTCTCGACGTTGCCCTGCGCGTCGATCTGCCGGAAGTCCTCGGCCATGTTCGCCTCGATCGCCGCGCGGTCCTTGCGCACGATGGCCTTGTCCCACCGATCGGCTTGCGCGGTGAGCAGGGCGACGACCTCGCCCACGTTCGCCGGGCCGGGCGGGGCCGTCGTCGTGCAGGCCGCGACCGTCCAGGCGGCCAGGGACAGCAGGAGCGCGAGTCGGGCGATGCGGATGCGGGGCAGGTTCATGGGCGGCCTCGGGGTTCAGGCAGCAGCATCATGCGCCCGTGCCCTCGTACCAGGCCAACACCCTCAGGGCGCGCAACGTGTTCCACCGGCTGGGCCGTCCTTCGCCCTCGTCCGTCTCGACCGGCATCCGGCCGGCGTGGCGAACCTCGAGCGGCCAGCGGCCCGCCTCGTCCCGCTTGGAGACCAGAAGGCCGATCGCCTCCGCCAGGCGCGCATCGGGCGCGGCGCCCGCGCTGCGAAAGTACTCGAGCCCGCGCAGCACGTCGTAGTGCCACCACGCGGGAAAGGCGAAGCGCGACCAGTCGCTTCCGCCCTTGCGATCGCGCCGGATCGCCTCGCCCGTCGACTTCCGGCGGAAGAGGCGGCGCTCGAGGAGGTATTCCTGGCCGCGCAGGCGCGCCTCTTGCAGCGCGAGGCTGCCCCCGGCGGCGCGTTCGTGCTCGAGCAGCGCCTCGAGCACGCAGATCGTGGTGTTGAACGACGATCGCGTGGAGCCGCTTTCCGCCTCGCAGTTCCAGCCGCCGTCGGCCAGCTGCCCCGCGAGCAGCTTGCGGACGAGGCCGCTCGTGTCCTCGCCGAAGTAGGCGCCGGCCGCCGCGACCTGCCCGTTGATGCACGGCTCGAGCTCGCCGGCGAAGAAGGGGTTGTCGTCCGCTTCCGGCGGCCCGCAGCCGCGCCAGGTCACGTGCTCGCGCACCATGCCCACCGCGCGCCGCGCCGCCGGGCTCGCCGGATCCAGGCCCATCTCCTTCAGGAGCGTGAGGACGTGCATCGTGGAATCCCACCCGCGGTTCCACGCCGCGCCACCCCATCGTCCGTC
>JBGAOO010000375.1:0-2987 GCA_044221765.1 Usitatibacteraceae bacterium
GATGAAGGTGGAAAAGCCCGGCGACGTGGAGGGTGCCCTGCGCGAGGCCTTCGCGCTGAAGGACCGCCTGGTGTTCCTCGACATCATCACCGACCAGACCGAGAACGTCTTCCCGATGGTGCCCGGCGGCAAGGGCATGTCGGAGTACATCCTCGCCGAAGACCTCTAGCCGTCCCGCCGCCCGGCCCGCTCCTGCGGGGGCGGGCGGCGGCGTCCCACCTCCAGACTCACGCCTCCCCAGCCAAGCGACCATGCGCCACATCCTCTCCATCCTCGTCGAAAACGAAGCCGGCGCGCTCTCGCGCGTGGCCGGGCTCTTCTCCGCCCGGGGCTACAACATCGAATCGCTCACCGTGGCCCCGACCGAGGATGCCACGATGTCCCGCATGACGATCGTCACCACCGGCTCCGACGAGGTGGTGGAGCAGATCACCAAGCAGCTGAACAAGCTGGTCGACGTCGTGAAGGTGGTCGACCTGTCGGAAGGGCGCCACATCGAGCGGGAGCTGATGCTCGTGAAGGTGCGCGCCGCCGGCAAGGACCGGGAGGAGATGAAGCGCACCGCCGACATCTTCCGGGGCCGCATCATCGACGTGACCGACAAGTCCTACACCATCGAGCTCACCGGCACCACCGACAAGCTCGATGCCTTCCTCGAGGCGCTCGACAAGGGCGCGATCCTGGAAACCGTCCGCACCGGCGTCTCGGGCATCGGCCGGGGCGAATGGGTGCTCAAAGCCTGACATTCCCGCACATCGAGGACATGAACATGAAGGTGTACTACGACAAGGACGCCGACCTCTCCCTGGTCAAGGGCAAGAAGGTCACGATCATCGGCTACGGCTCCCAGGGCCATGCCCACTCGCAGAACCTGAAGGATTCCGGGGTCAAGGTGACCGTGGGCCTGCGGCCCGGCGGCGCCTCCTGGGAGAAGGCCAAGAAGGCGAAGCTCGAGGTGAAGGACGTGGGCGCCGCCGTGAAGGGGGCCGACCTCGTGATGATCCTGCTGCCCGACGAGAACCACGCGGCGGTGTGGAAGGAATCCATCGAGCCGAACCTGAAGAAGGGCGCCGCGCTCGCCTTCGCGCACGGCTTCAACATCCACTTCGGCCAGATCCAGCCGCCCAAGGACGTGGACGTCATCATGATCGCGCCCAAGGGCCCCGGGCACCTCGTGCGCTCCACCTACGTGCAGGGCGGCGGCGTGCCGAGCCTCATCGCCGTGCACCAGGACGCCACGGGCAAGGCGAAGAAGCTCGCGCTCTCGTACGCCTGCGCCATCGGGGGCACGCGCGGGGGCGTCATCGAGACCAACTTCCGCGAGGAGACGGAGACCGACCTCTTCGGCGAGCAGACGGTCCTGTGCGGCGGCATCGTCGAGCTGATCAAGGCCGGCTACGAGACCCTGGTCGAGGCGGGCTACGCGCCCGAGATGGCGTACTTCGAGTGCCTGCACGAGACCAAGCTCATCGTCGACCTGATCTACGAGGGCGGCATCGCCAACATGAACTACTCGATCTCGAACAACGCGGAGTTCGGCGAGTACGTGACCGGCCCGAAGGTGATCGGCCCCGAGGCGAAGCAGGCGATGAAGGAGTGCCTGTCCCGCATCCAGAACGGCGAGTATGCGCGCGACTTCATCCTCGAGAACCGCGCGGGGGCGCCGACGCTCAACGCCAAGCGCCGGCTGCTGGCCGAGCACGAGATCGAGAAGGTCGGCGAGAAGCTGCGGGCCATGATGCCCTGGATCAAGAAGAACAAGCTGGTCGACCAGAGCCGCAACTAGGCGGGCACGAAGGCCGGGGCGACCCGGCCTTCGGACTTCCTGCCCGGGTAAAATGCCCGCATAAGGCGAAACGCCGGAGGCTTCCTTGGCGCACTACCCGCATCCCATCATCGCCCGAGAGGGCTGGCCCTTCCTCGCCGTCTCGGTGGCGGCCGCCGCCATCGCCACCTGGTTCCTCGGCGCCTGGTCGGCGCCGCTGTGGATCATCGCGCTGTTCGTGCTCCAGTTCTTCCGCGATCCGCCGCGGGAAGTCCCGCAGGGGGAGGGACTCGTCCTGTCCCCGGCCGACGGGCGCATCGTCCAGGTCGGCGCCGCTCGCGACGAGTACCTCAAGCGCGACAGCGTGAAGATCAGCGTCTTCATGAACGTGTTCAACGTGCATTCCAACCGGGCGCCCGTGGATGGCAGCGTGCAGGACGTCTGGTACTTTCCGGGGAAGTTCGTGAATGCGGACCTGGACAAGGCCTCCACGGACAACGAGCGCAACGCCGTGCACCTGCGCACCGCCGCCGGCGAGGACGTGACGAGCGTGCAGGTGGCGGGCCTCATCGCGAGGCGGATCCTCTGCTACGTCGGCAAGGGAGACCGGCTCGCGCGCGGCGACCGGTACGGGTTCATCCGGTTCGGCTCGCGGGTGGACGTGTACCTGCCGCCGGGCTCCACGCCGAAGGTGGCGATCGGCGACAAGGTGAGCGCGACCACCACCGTGCTCGCGCACCTGCCGCGGAGCTGACGGGGCATGGGCACGCCCGGCAAGCTGCGCCCCTTCCTCATGGAGCCGATCCGCAAGCGCGGCATCTACCTCCTGCCCAACGGGTTCACGACGCTCGGATTGTTCGCCGGCTTCTACGCGATCGTGCAGGCGATGAACCACGACTTCGAGCGTGCCGCCATCGCGATCTTCGTCGCCATGGTCCTCGACGGCGTGGACGGGCGGGTGGCGCGGCTCACGCGCACGCAGTCGGCCTTCGGCGCCGAGTACGACAGCCTCGCGGACATGGTGTCCTTCGGCGCTGCCCCTGCCCTGGTGATGTACGAGTGGGCTCTGCGGGGCATGGGGCGCATCGGCTGGATCGCGGCCTTCGTCTATTGCGCGGGCGCGGCCCTGCGCCTGGCGCGCTTCAACACCCAGCTCTCGGTGGCCGACAAGCGCTGGTTCACCGGCATCCCGAGCCCGGCGGCGGCGGCGCTCGTCGCGGGG
>JBGAOO010000024.1:0-24057 GCA_044221765.1 Usitatibacteraceae bacterium
CCGCCTCGGGCGAAGGCGGGGGGGCGGCGGGCGCGGGCTCGGGCTCCACGTAGCGCTCGATCATGCGGTGGTTGAGCTGGCGCTGCAGGCGCTCGTTCGAGGTCGCGTAGGGGCGCTTGTCGAGGAAGACCGTGCTCTTGCCGTCGGAGCGCGTCACGTAGCCGGTGACCACCGGCTTGCGGACGACGACGGCGGGCTGCCCGGTCGCCGTGACGAGCTCGCCGCGGCGCTGCTTGTCGAGCAGCTCGCGCTCCTGCGCCGAGTGGAAGAGCTTGCCCAGCGGCGCCCCGGCGGCGGCGAGCGGCAGGCAGGCGGCGACGAGGAGGGCGAGGCTAGTTCGCACGGGCTTTCCCCTTGTCCTTGAGCGAGATCCACTCGAGCGTGCAGTCGGCCTCGATCCGGGGGTTGCTCACGTCGGCCGCCACGCGCTCGACGCGCTTCAGCTGGCACCGGCTGAGCGCGTGGAAGCCGCGGGCCGGGGTCGCCAGGTCCTCGAGGAAGGCGAGCGCGTCGCCCTCGTGGAGCGCCTTGAGGCGAACCTTCACCTTGCTGCCCATCACCTCCAGTGCATTGAACACGCGCCCGCCCGCCAGGGGCAGCACGCGCTGCGGATCGATGTCGTATTCCAGGGAGATCAACCGGTGCCTGACCTTCAGCGCGTCCAGCCGCTCGATGAAGTCCAGGCGCCGCTCCTCCTGGAGGATGCCGCGGTCGAGCAGGCCCTGGAACACCTGCGAGGAAGCGCGCATGTCCTCGATCTCGCGCTTCACCGCGTCTGTGCGCGCCTTGGCCTCCTGCAGGTTGCGCGCGGACTGCACGCCGTCGCGCTTCTCCTTCTGCAGGTACCAGTAGCTGCCGAAACCCATGGCGAGGGCGGCGGCGATGGCGACGACGAGCACCACCCACGACAGGCGCAGCGCGCGGTTGCCTTCCTTGGAGAAGACGGCGTTCATGGCTTCGGGTCCGTCATGCGCGAGATCTTGAAGCTGAACCGGGCCTCGGTCGTGCCCGTCGCCTTGTCGCCGAACTTGCCCTGGATGCCCATCCTGGGCGCGACGTCGAGCGGGCTGTCCACGAGCGTGGCACGGAAACCCTCGAGCTTGCCGACCTCCTCGACCAGGCGCTGCACCTGCGCGAGCGCTTCGCGAAAGCCCATCCCCTCGACCTGCACGGAGCCCTCGACCAGGGCCACGGCGTAGCGGCCGGTGATGAACGGGCCCTCGACCGACGTGGCGGCCGGCCGGGCTTGCGCCTCGCCCGCCTTGATGGGCGCCAGGGCCTTCAGGGGCGGCGCCGCACGCGGCGCCGAGGGCGTGAGGACCGGGGTGACCTTGTCGTCGTCGGCGCTCTGCCACTCGATCTGGGTCAGGCGGATGCCCGGGTAGCGATCGAGCACCGTGGAAAGCGGCACGAGCAGCGCGCCCAGCGTCGGGTAGGCGCGCATCGACCCGGAATAGAAGGCCACCGCGTCGCGCATGGTCTGGCCGGCGGCGCCCTCGCCCTGGGAGGGGATCGACCTCAGCAACTCGTCGTGCTCGCGCTTGAGGGCCGCGCCCTGCTCGTCGGTGCGCTGGTCCTTCTCGCGCTGCTGCAGGGCGAAGGCGAGGTTCCAGCCGCCGTAGACGAGGCCGGCGACGAGGACGGCGGCGGTCGCGGCGCGGATCCCGATGCGGGCGCGGCGGATCACGGCGAAGCGGCGCAGCTCCGGCGGCGCGAAGTGGTTGGCCTCCCCGCGGCGCAGGAACGTGTGCGCGAGGATCTCCTCGGCGCTCGAGGAGACCGGCGGGGGCTTGAGCCCGATCTTCGCGGCGACCTGCTCGATGTCGACGAGGCGGTACTGGATCTGGTCGAAGTCGCGCAGCGCCGGCTCGATCGCCGGCCTGTCCTTCGGGTGCACGAGCACGCACACCTCGAGGCGGTCGTCGGGGCCGAAGTAGCGCAGGCTGTCCAGGTACTGCCAGGTGCGCGCCGTCTCGCCGGCGAGGAAGCCGCCCAGCGAATCGCCTTCCTCGAGGTCGAGCGGCGTGAGGCGGCTGAACTTGATCTCCTTGTTGCGGAAGTACGCCTGGCGCACCGCCCCGCCCGGGGTGAAGGTGACGAGCAGGGTATGCGGGAACACCAGGCCCAGGTCCGCGAGCAGCCGGCCGCTCAGCACAGCGGAGGAGTAGATCCCCTCCACGGGCACCTCGAGGCGGTCGAAGATCACGACCCAGGGCCGCAGCACCTCCTCGTTGGTGATCGCGGTGTAGACCACGCGGTCGTCGCGGCGGCCGTCGGGCTCGCGGCCCTGCGCGATGGCGTGGCGGTAGGTCGAGTTGCGGAAGAGCTGGGTGAGCTTGCGCTGGAGCACCGCCTCGCGGTCGCGCGGGCCCAGGTGCGGGATGGTGTCGAGGCGGAAGTCCTCCTCCGCCAGGTCCGTGATGACGTGCGTGGGCAGCTCGCGCAGCGTCTTCTCGTAGGCCTCGAACTCGCCCGCGCCGGCCCCGCTCACGGGGAAGACCTTGCGCTTGGTGATGCGCCCGCCGCTCGCGACCAGGCTCACGAGGTTCGCGTTGGTGAGGTAGAGGATGTGCGCGGTGGCCATGGGCGTCAGGTCTTCACCTTGCCGATCACTTCGTAGAGCGGCAGGAAGATGGTGTAGAGCACGCCCACGATGAGCAGGCCCAGGATCATGGTCGTGGCCGGCCCGATGAGGCTCTGCATCTTGCCGATGCTCTCGCGCACCTCGCGGTTGTAGAAGTAGCTCACGTTGAGCAGGGCGACGTCCAGGCCCCCGGTGGATTCGCCCACGCGCAGCATGCGCAGCACCAGGGGCGGGAAGAGCTTGGTCGCGGTGAAGGCCTGGCTGATGCCCTGGCCCTCGGAGATGGAGCGCCCGACGCGCTGCAGCGCCTCCTCCATGATGCGGTTGCCCATGATCTTCTCGCAGATCTGGATGCAGTCGAGCACGCTGATGCCGGAGCGGTAGAGCATCGCGAAGAAGGTGGAGAAGCGCGCCAGGACGATCTTGAAGCGGATGGGGCCGATCACCGGCATGCGAAGGGCCAGCGTGTCCAGGTGCCGCTGCATCGCCTCGTCGGAGCGCGCGAGCAGGTAAAGGCCCACGGCGACGGCCACGGGCACCCCCAGCAGCAGGTACCAGTAGTTCACGAAGACGTTCGAGACCGCGATCAGGATCTCGGTCTCGCGCGGGAGCTTGGGCACCAGGGTCTTGAAGGTCTCGGCCAGCTGCGGCACCAGGTACTTCATCAGCACGAAGATCACGCCGATGATCACCACGAACACGATGGCCGGGTACATGAGGGCCTTGTTCGCCTGGCTCGCGATCTCGTCCTGCCACTTGATGTTCTCGGAGAGCTCGTCGAGCACCTCGTTCAGCTGCCCGCTCTGCTCGCCGGCGCGCACCAGGGCGACGAACACCCCGTCGAAGACGTAGGGGTGGTTGTTCATCGCGTCCGAGAGCTTCTGGCCGCCCTCGATGTCCTCGATGATGCCGGCCACCACCTGCCGGAAGCCCGGGTTGTCCACGGTGTCGCGCAGGTCGGTGAGCGCCTCGATGATGTTGACGCCGGCCTTGAGCAGCTGCGAGAGGTGGAAGCAGAAGGTGATGAGCTCGGCGCGCGTGACGCGCCGGGTGCGCATCGCCACCGTGCGCTTGACCGACTCGTAGGTGACGAGGTCCAGCCCCAGGCGGCGAAGGCGCAGCTCCAGGTCGATCGCGTTGGAGGCGTCGAGGCTGCCGGAGGAGATGCGGCCCTGGTCGTCGACGGCTCGGTAGGCGAAGAGCGCCATGCCGGCCCCTAGATCACGCGGTCGGTGAGGTCGACGATCCGAGAGATTTCCTCGAGACTCGTCTGGCCCATGAGCACGCGGCCGATCGCGTCGTCGGCGAGGGTGCGGAACCCCTTCGCCCCCGCCGCCAGGCGGATCTCGCGGCCCGTGGCCCGGCGCGCGATCAGCTCGTCGATCTCCGGGTCGAGCTTGAAGATCTCCATGATCGCGAGGCGCCCCTTGTAGCCCTGGTTGTCGCACTTCGCGCAGCCCACCGGCTGGTAGACCGGGCGGTCGTCGCCCTCGGCCATGCCGAGCAGGCGGCGGGTGGCCGGGTCGGCCTCGTAGGGCGAGCGGCAGTGCACGCACAGCTTGCGCATGAGGCGCTGGGCGATCACGCCGATGATGTTGCCCGCCATGATGTCGGGCAGCACGCCCAGGTCCATGAGGCGCGGGATCGCGCCGATGGAGGAGTTCGTGTGCAGCGTCGAGTAGACCTGGTGGCCCGTCATCGCCGCGCGGAAGGCCATCTCGGCCGTGTCCTGGTCGCGGATCTCGCCCACGAGGATCACGTCCGGGTCCTGGCGCATCATCGAGCGGATGCCCGAGGCGAAGTCGAGCTTCACCGTCTCGTTCACCGAGGTCTGGCGGATCATCGCCATCGGGTACTCGACCGGGTCCTCGAGCGTCATGATGTTCACGCCCTCGGTGTTCACGTAGTTGAGCACCGAGTAGAGCGTGGTCGTCTTGCCGCTGCCGGTGGGGCCGGTCACCAGGATGATGCCCTCGGGACGGGCGAGCATCAGCTTGAGCGTCTTCAGCTCGTCGGCCTGCAGGCCCAGGTCCTCCAGCGGGACGATGCCCTTGTCCCGGTCCAGGATGCGCAGCACGATGTTCTCGCCGTGCGTGGTCGGCTGGGCGGAGACGCGGAAGTCCACCGGGTGCCCCGAGAGGGTGAGCGAGATGCGCCCGTCCTGCGGGGCGCGCGTCTCGGCGATGTTCATGCCGCTCATCACCTTCAGGCGCACCACCATCGCGGCCCAGTAGTTCTTGTGCAGGCTGCGGATCTGGCGCAGCACGCCGTCGATGCGGTAGCGGATGCGCAGGAACCCCTGCTCCGGCTCGAAGTGGATGTCCGAGGCGCTTCGCTTCACCGCGTCGTTCAGCAGCGCGTCGACCAGGCGCACGACCGGCTGGCTGTACTCGTCGAAATCCGCGGCGAGGCTCTGGTAGTCGATCTCGCCGGTCTCGATCTCGTTCAGGATGCCGTCGATCGAGAGCTCGAAGCCGTAGTGGTGCTCGATGCCGATCGTGATGTCGGATTCGCGCGCGAGCACCTGCTCGATGCGCAGGTCCTCGCGCACCAGGGCCCGGATCTGGTCGAGGGCGACGACGTTGGCCGGGTCCGACACCGCGATGAGCAGCGCGCGCTTCTCGGCGTCGTAGGAGACCGGCAGCACGTGGTAGCGGCGGGCGAGGTCCTTGGGGACCAGGGCGATGGCGGCCGGGTCCACGATGGTGGCGTCCAGGTCGATCGACACCTGCCCGAGCGTCTCGGAGAGGATGTCGCGGATCGTCGCCTCGGTGACGAAGCCCAGCTGCACCAGCACCTTGCCCAGCGGCGCGCGGAAGCGCTTCTGCTCCGTGAGCGCGATGTTGAGCTGGTCCTGGCTGACGATTCCCTTGGTGAGGAGCGTCTGGCCGAGCGGAACCTGCGAGAGGGGCGCTTGCACCGTGCCCATCGCTACGGCTTGAGCTCCGCCAGGCGCCGCTGGACCTGGGCCTTGTCGAACTGCGCCCCGCGCGGGCTCGCGGCGTCGAGGGCGCGCCGGTAGAAGTCGGCCGCGAGCTTCGCCTGCCCGAGCTGGTCCATGCTCACCGCGAGATTGTGGAGCGTGTCCGCGTTGTCCGGCTCGAGGCGGTAGGACTCGAAGAAGGCGGCCTGCGCCTCGTTCCAGCGCCCCTGGGACGCGTACACGTTGCCGAGCGTGAAGTGCAGCCCGGCGTTCTGCGGGCTCTGCGTGATGTCCGCGCGCAGCTGCCGCTCGACGGCGTCGGGACGGGTGAAATCCGTGAGGGCGGCCAGGCCCGCGAGCGCCGAGGGATTGCGCGGGTCGAGGTTCAGGACGCGGCGGTAGTGCCGCGTCGCGGTGGCGCGATCGCCGGCCCGGGCGGCGGCCGTGGCGAGGCCCAGGTGCGCGTCCAGGTTGGAAGCATCGGCGGCCACCGCCGCCTCGTAGCTCGCGCGTGCGGCCGGCAGGTCGCCGGCCCGGAGCGCCTCGTAGCCCTTGGCGACGTCGGGCCGCACGCGGGGCGGATCGACCGTCTTCTCGAGCCTGAGCGGCGCGGGCTTCGCCGCGGACTTCTCGCGCAGCAGGCTCGCGACCACCTGGGCGGAGGGCTTGCCCGCCGGACGCGCCCTGGCCGGGGCGGGGGGGCTTGGCTTCGCGGCTGTCGCCGCGGGTGCGGAATCGGTGCTCGCCACGGGGGCCGCGGCGGCCGGCTTGGCCGGCTCGGGCGTGGCGGCGGCGGGCGCGGGCGGCTGCGCGGGCGCGACGGCCGCCACGGGCGCGGGCGTCACGGGCCGAGGCGCGCTGACGGGCGCCCGGGCGAGGCCCGGCTTCGCGCCATTGATCTCGTACCAGACGTACGCGCCGCCGGCGGCGAGCAGCAGGAGGGCCACGACCACGATCCCGATCACGACCTTGTTTCGCGATCCCCCGGTTTCGGGCGTGCTCGCGGCGGGCTGCTTGGCCGCGAAGACCGCGCGCGCGCCCTCGCGCTTGGCCGCCGCGTTCTGGGCCTGCACGGCCGGCTGCGTGGAAGGAGCGGGGGCGGCCTGGGCGGGCGTCTCCACGCTTTCGAGCTCGAGGCTGCGCTTGCCGCGGGCAGGCGCCTCGGCCTCGGCCGCGGGGCTGCCGGTCTCCTCGGCCGGGGCTTCCTGCGCCTGACGCGCGAGTTTCTCCTGTTCGGCGCGCTTGAGCGCGTCGAGAAGCAGGCTCATCTGGCGGCTCCGGAGACCGGCGCCTCGGGCACGACCGGGTTGGGCTGGCTGTCGGGCATCTGGCCGCGCTGGATGCGCCCCAGGCCGTCCTCGAACCCGGGCAGCGGCGAGCGCGTGTCCTTGAAGAAGTCCTTGTCAGGCACATAGCGGCGGAAGTCGGAGAGATCGCCGTCCATGCTGGCATTGCGCACGACGAGCGGGCGCAGCAGCACGACCAGTTCCGTCTTCTTGGTCGTGTCGTTCCGGTAGCTGAACAGGTCGCCGAAGATCGGCAGGCGCGAGGCGACGGGCAGGCCGTCCCGGTTGCCCTCGAAGCTGTCCTGCATGAGGCCGCCCAGGATCGCCGTCTGGCCGCTCGCCACGCGCAGCATGCTTTCCATCTCGCGCGTCTGCGTCTCGGGGATCTTGCTCGAGATGGACGGGGTGGTGAGGGTGCCGCGCAGGGCGGGGTTCGGGTCCTCGACGAAGCCGATGATGCGCGTGACCGTCGGGCGGACGTTGATCGTCACGATGTCGTCGTCGCTGATCTGCGGGGTCACGTTCATGATGAAGCCCACCGGGATCACGTTCTGCGTCGTGGTGAACGTCGTCGTGGAGACGTTGGCGTTGGTGTTGGTGTCCGCCTTGATCGTGAAGTAGACGCGGTTGTCGGTGACCTTGAGCACCGCCGTCTGGTTGTTGAGGACCATGAGGAGCGGGCTCGAGAGCACCTTGGTGTTGCCGAAGGTGCTGAGCAGCTTGATGGTGGCCGAGACGTTGCCGCCCGCGGCGGGGTTCGGGTTCGTGTAGGCCAGGGAGAAGAGCGGCGCCTGGCCGAGGTTCGTGCCGGTGAAGCTCTGGCGCAGGGAGTAGCCCAGCCCGTTGGTCGCGAGCGCCGACCAGTCGACGCCGGCCTGGTAGTTGTCGTTCAGCACCACCTCGACGATGGTCGCCTCGATGACGACCTGGCGCTTGGAGGCGCCGGAGACCTGCTCGAGGTACTCGGCCACCTTCTCGTGCTGGCGGGAGGTGGCGCGCACCGTGATGACGCCCGCTTCCGCGTTCACGATGACGGAGGCGGCCTCGCGGAAGGTGAGGCGCTGCTCGACGTATTCCGAGGCCTGCTGCGTCTGCGTCTGGCCGGGCGTGGTGGTCGTGGTGGTCCCGGCCAGGGCTGCGCCCGCCGGGGCCGCGGCGGCGCGCCGGGCGGCGCTCGCCTGCGTGGTCGACACGCCCGACTGCCCGCGCCCGCTCACGAACGTCTCGCTGCTGCCCTCCGGCAGGAGCTTGTCGGTCTCGCGCAGCAGGTCCTTCAGGTTGCGCTCCACCGTTTCCCAGAAGCGGTTGCGCGCGGTGTTGGTGATGCGCAGGGTCGAGTTGTTGTCGCCCGAGCCGCCGCCGCCGGCGGCGCCGTGGCCGAGCCGGAGGATCTGGGTCGCGACCGACACCGATTCCGTCGTGTCGCGCGTCATGTTGACGTAGTCGACGCGATAGGTGCGCAGGAACGGGGAGTCGGGCATCACGTGGATGGTCGAGCCCTCGATCTCGTAGCGCATGTCCACCTGCTTCGCGATGCGCGCGAGGATCTGCTTGAGCGTCTGGTCGATCGCGTTGAGCGTGACCGAGCCCTCGACGCCGGGGTGCACGTCCACGTTCACCTTGGTCTCGGCGGCGATCGCGAGCAGCACGTCGCGCACGGGCTGGCCGGCGACGACGATCGAATACTTGATCTCGGCCGCACGCGCTTCCGGCGGAGGCGGCAGCGGCGCCTGGCGCACCGTCTGCGGGATCGACGACACGGCACTGGCCCGGGCCGGGTCCTGGCGGATGTGGCTCGTCGACTGCGCGATCGGCTGGGCCCCGCAGCCGGCGAGGATCGCGGCGATCGCGGCTGGGGCCGCCCAAGCGGGAGCTAGTTGAAGGCGCATGGTGAAGAGTGTGCGGTAAGTGATTGTTTTTGGATGGAAAGCGGGTTTGTGCTCTTTATAGCGTTTTCGAAGTTGAAACGCAATGGAAACCGGGCAGTTCCGCGCCCCGGAAATCGCTTGACCTCGGGGTGCGGGCGGTCAGCTCACCGGAGGCCTCCGGACGTCGCTTCGCACGGCCTCGAGCGGGCGCACGTAGGGCCGGAACTGGCGCAGGTTCGCCGGCAGGGCCTCGATGGCCGCGTTCGCTTCCTGGCGCGTGCCGAAGGTGCCGTACAGGACGCCCATCTTGGGCGCCTCGCTGGTGCCGGACGGATAGAGGTAGAGCTCCTCGAGCTTGAGCTTGCGCGTGGCCTCCGCGAGGTAGTACTCGAGGTACCCGTGCTCCTTCGCGTCGGTCATCATGAGCTGGATGGCGAAGCGCGTGTCCGACTTGTTCTCGAGCAACGAGAGGCCGGCGCTCACGCGCGACTCGACCGGGGCCGACCAGGCGGGCTTCGAAGGCGCCGCCACTTTCGCCGCGTTGCCGGCCAACTTCGCCGGTGCCGGGGCCGGCGAGGGGGCGGGCGCCGGGGACATCGCCGCAGCGGGCGCCGCAGGGGTGGCCGGTTTCGTGGCGGGCGGGGCCGGGGGCGCGGACGGGGAGGGCGTGCCGGCCGGGGGGAGCGACGCGGGCGGGGCGGGCGCAGTCACCGAAGCGGGCGAGGTGGGCGCAGTCACCGAAGCGGGCGAGGCGGGCGCAGTCACCGAAGCGGGCGGGGCGGCAGGCGCGGAATTGGAAGGCGGCGGCCACGCGGCCGCAGGCGTCACCGGGGCCGGCTCCACGCTGGCCGGGGCCGCGGCGGGGGCCGGGGCGGGTTTCACCGCGCCGGAGGCGCTCGGGGCCGGGGCCGGGCCGGCCTTCTCCTGCAGCGACGCGATGCCGTAGCCGATCGCGATGCCCGCGACGACGCCAGCGGCGGCGGCGACCCACGCGCGGCGCAAGGACGGCCCGGGCGTCACGACGATCTGGGTGTCGGAGACGGCGGCGCGCGCGTGGTCCGGGCTCACCGTGTGGGTGCCCGCGGCGAAGGCGGCGAGGAGCGTCTTGTCGGCGTAGATGTTGATGCGCCGGGTGAGGCCCTCGGAAGCCTCGGCGATGATGCGCAGCGCCTCGGTGCCGAAGAGGTCCGGCCCGTGGTAGCCCGCGGCGCGCAGGCGGAAGTTGATGTAGTCCTTGATGTCGCGCGGGGGCAGCGGGTCCAGGCCGAAGGCGTGCGTGATGCGCTCCTTCAGCTGGCGCATGTTGGGCAGCGCCAGGTGCTCGTCGAGCTCGGGCTGGCCGAACAGGACGATCTGCAGCAGCTTCTCCTTGCCCGTCTCCAGGTTCGACAGCAGCCGGATCTCCTCCAGCGTGCCCAGGGGCATCGCATGCGCCTCGTCGATGAGCACCACCACCTGGTGGCCCTCGGCGTGCAGGGCGATCAGCCGCTCCTGGAGCCCGCGCAGCAGCTGCGTGGTGTTGGCGCCGGGCGTCTGCACCCCGAGCTCGGAGGCGATCGCGAGCAGCATCTCGTCCCGGGTGAGGCTCGGCACGGCCAGGTAGATGACCTCGACGGTCTCGGGCAGCCGCTCCATGAGCACGCGGCTGAGCATCGTCTTGCCGGTCCCGACCTCGCCCGTGACCTTGACGAGCCCTTCGCCGGCGGTGATCGCGTAGACGAGCGCCTCCAGCGTGGCTCCCCGGTTGGCGCCGGCGAAGAAGAACTCGGTATGGGGCGTGATGCGAAACGGGGCCTCACGCAAGCCGAAATGCTCGAGGTACATCGTCATGGCGGGAGGGGTCTCTAGGGGCGGCCTGGCGCGGCGGACGCCTCGGCGGAATCGGTGGCGAGTTTAGCACCGGCGCGGCCGGAGGCCTCCAGGCGGCTGTAGAGCGTGCTGCGCGAAATGCCCAGGAGCTTGGCCGCCTGGGACATGTTGCCCTGCGCCACCTCGATGGCCGCGTCCAGGTAGGTCGACTCGACCGCCCGCAGGGTCGCGTCCAGGCTGAAGGGGCGCGAACTCCGTCTCGAGGTCGGCCTGCGTCACGGTGTAGCCGGCGAACTTGGTGCTCAGGCGAATGGCGATGTTGCGCAGTTCCCGGACGTTGCCGGGAAAGGGGTAGGCGAGCCAGCACTGGCGGGCACGCTCGTCGAGCTCGAAGGGCCGCGTGCCGGAGCGCTCGGCGAGCTGGCGGCGGAAATGGTCGAGCAGGCGCAGCTTGTCCTCGCCGAGCTCGCGAAGCGGCGGCACGGCGATCGTGAACACCGACAGCCGGTGGTAGAGGTCCGCGCGGAAGCGGCCCTGGCGGATCTCCTGGCGCAGGTCGCGGTTGGTGGCGGCCACGATGCGCGCCCGGCTCACGCGCGTCTGAGTCTCGCCCACGCGCTGGAACTCGCCGTTCTCCAGCACGCGCAGCAGCTTCGCCTGCAGGTCGACCGGCAGCTCGCCGATCTCGTCCAGGAAGAGCGTGCCCTCGGCCGCGTCCTCGAAGTAGCCGGCCTTCGACTGCGCCGCCCCGGTGAACGCCCCCTTGGCGAAGCCGAACAGCGTGGGTTCCACGAGCGAGGGCGAGATCGCGGCGCAATTGAGGGCGAGGAAGGGCTCGCGGGCGCGAGGGCTCAGGTGGTGCAGGGAGAAGGCCACGCGCTCCTTGCCGCTGCCCGACTCGCCCTCGATGAGCGCCGGAAAGGACGAGGACGCGTACAGGTCGATCTGGCTGCGCAGCTTGCGCATCGGCGGGCTTTCGCCGTGGATCGCCTTCTCCTCGGTCCCGCCGTCCAGCGCGGGCACGAGCTCGCGGCCGCGCAGCGCGCGCTGCAGTGCGGCGCGCAGGTCGTCGGGCTCGCAGGGCTTGGGCACCAGGTCCGCGGCGCCCAGCGCGCGGGCGCGGCGGGCGTTCGATTCCTCGTTCTGGCCCGTGAGCACGACGATGCGCACTTGCGGCGCGTGCGCGAGCAGGTCGCCGATCAGCTTGAAGCCCTCGTTGGGCAGGTGCGGCGAGGGGGGCAGACCCAGGTCGATGAGGGCGAGATCGGGCGGCTGCGGCATCGCCCGGACCAGGGCGATGGCCGAGGCGCGGTCGCTCGCGCACGCGAGCTCGAAATCCGGCCGAAGCACGTACGCAAGGCTTTCGGCGATGAGCGGGTCGTCGTCGACCAGCAGGAGTCTGGGCTTCATCCGGGGCGCTCGGTTTGTGACCGGATTATAGGACGCCCCGGCGCCGGGAAGGGGGGCGTTTGCTGCTAGAATGCGCTCCCCAGTGTCCGCCATGTTCCCCCGAGTGCCCGAAGCGAATCTCGTCGAGATCGACGCCGTGAACTTCGGCTACGGTCGCCGCCCGATCCTCAAGGGCATCCAGATGCGCGTGCCGCGCGGGAAGATCGTCGCCATCATGGGCGGCAGCGGCTGCGGCAAGACGACGCTGCTCAGGCTGATCGGCGGCCAGCTGCGGCCCTCGTCGGGGTGCGTGCGCGTGGCCGGCCGCGTGGTGCACGAGCTCGACCGCGAGGGGCTGTACGCCCTGCGCCGGCGCATGAGCATGCTGTTCCAGTTCGGCGCCCTCTTCACGGACATGTCGGTCTACGACAACGTGGCCTTCCCGCTGCGTGAGCACACCTCGCTCGACGAGGCGATGATCCGCGACCTGGTGCTGATGAAGCTCGAGGCCGTGGGCCTGCGCGGGGCGCACGAGCTCATGCCCTCGGAGCTCTCGGGCGGGATGGCGCGCCGGGTCGCGCTCGCGCGCGCCGTGGTCGCCGACCCGATGCTCGTCATGTACGACGAGCCCTTCGCGGGCCTGGACCCGATCTCGATGTCGGTGGTGGGCAGCCTCATCCGCCGCCTGAACGACGCGCTGGGCGCCACCTCGATCATCGTGACGCACGACGTCGTGGAGTCCCTGCAGATCGTCGACTACCTGTACTTCGTGGCCGACGGGCTCGTGGTGGGCGAGGGCACGCCCGCGCAGATCCGCGCGACGACCCTGCCCGTGGTGCACCAGTTCATCCACGGCGAGACGGACGGGCCGGTGCCCTTCCACTACCCCGCGCCCGCCTACGCGCAGGACGTGGGCCTTGACGCCGCGCGGGCCGGGGCAGCGCATGCTTGAGCGCGCACGCCGGGCCCTGGCGCGCCTGGGCCACAACTTCATCGACAGCATCTGGCGCGTGGGCTCGATGACGCGCTTCTTCTTCGTCGTGCTCTCGGCCTCGGGCACGAGCTTCAACCGCTTCCGCCTGGTGATGCGCGAGGTCTACTTCACCGGGGTGCTCTCGCTCATCATCATCATCGTCTCGGGCCTGTTCGTGGGCATGGTGCTGGGGCTCCAGGGGTTCGAGACGCTCCAGAAGTACGGCGCGCAGGAGTCGATCGGCGTGCTGGTCGCGCTCTCGCTCGTGCGCGAGCTCGGTCCCGTCGTGGCCGCGCTCCTGTTCGCCAGCCGGGCCGGCTCGGCGATCACCGCCGAGATCGGCCTGATGAAGGCGACCGAGCAGCTCACCGCCATGGACATGATGGCCGTCTCGCCGATGTCGCGCGTCATCGCGCCGCGCTTCTGGGCGGGCGTCATCTCGATGCCGCTGCTCGCCGCGCTCTTCTCCGCGATGGGCGTCTTCGGCGGCTACCTGGTGGGCGTGGTGCTCGTGGGCGTGGACAACGGCGCGTTCTGGTCGCAAATGCAGGCCGCGGTGGACTTCCGGTATGATGTGATGAACGGCGTCGTGAAGAGTTTCGTCTTCGGGATCGCCGTGACGGTGATCGCCACGTTCGAGGGTTACGACGCGCCGCCGACGGCGGAAGGTGTCTCGGGCGCCACGACGCGCACCGTCGTGAGCTCCGCGCTCACCATCCTCGCCCTGGACCTGGTGCTCACCGCGTTCATGCTGCGCTCGGCAACCTGACCGCGGCCCCGGCAACTCACGGAAATCATGGAAAGAACGACGATCGATCTTTGGTTCGGCGCCTTCGTGATGGCGGGATTCGCCGCCCTGCTCGTGCTCGCGCTGAAAGTCGGCAACCTGGGCGCCGAGCGCGCGACGGAGACCTACCGGGTGACGGCGCGCTTCGACAACATCGGCGGGCTCAAGGTTCGCGCGCCCGTGCGCAGCTCCGGCGTGCTGGTGGGCCGCGTGTCGGAGATCCACTTCGACAACGAGCGCTTCCAGGCCTCGGTCACGCTCGCGCTGGACAAGCGCTACGGCTTTCCCAAGGACACGAGCGCCTCCGTGCTCACCTCCGGACTGCTGGGCGAGTCGTACGTGGGCCTGGACGCCGGCGGCGACGAGAAGAAGCTCGCCGAGGGCGATCGCATCAGCATCACGCAGTCGGCGGTCGTGCTCGAGCGGCTCATCGGGCAGTTCCTGTTCAGCAAGGCCCAGGAGGACGGGGCGAAGAAGTAGGCCGGCGGGAACCCCCCGCGGCCCCCGCGTTCCAACCGGGCGTGCCATCCCAAGGATCCGAACCCATGACCCAGCGCCTCCAAGCACTCCTCGTGTCCGCCTCTTGCCAGCTTCGGCCTCGCGGCCGGCCCCGCGCTCGCGCAGGACGGCGCCCCCGACGTCCTCGTGCGCAAGGCGATCGACGACGTGCTCGGCACGATCAAGGCGGACAAGGACCTGCAGAACGGAAACCAGAAGAAGGTCTCCGACCTGATCGAGGCGAAGATCCTGCCGCACTTCGACTTCACGCGCATGACGCGGCTCGCGCTGGGGCGCAACTGGGCCCAGGCGAGCGAGGCGCAGAAGGAGACGCTCACGCAGGAGTTCCGCACGCTCCTGGTGCGCACCTACTCGACCTCCCTCTCGCAGTACCGCAACCAGACGATCGAGGTGAAGCCGGCCAAGATCGCCGCGCAGGACCAGGAGGCCGTGGTGAAGACGCTGGTGAACCAGCCCGGCGGCCAGCCCATCCCGATCGACTACGGGGTGGAGAAGACCGACAAGGGCTGGAAGGTGTACGACGTGGTGGTCGACGGCGTCTCGCTCGTCACCACCTACCGCAGCTCCTTCAACGACCAGATCCAGAAGGCCGGGATCGACGGCCTCATCAAGACGCTCGCCGACCGCAACCGGTCCGCCGAGTCGCCGCGCGTGCCGGCCAAGACCGAGCCCAGGAAGTGACGGACGAGGGCACGCGCGCGGAGGTGCTCGCGCTCGAGGGCGCCCTGTCCTTCGAGAGCCTGCCGGGCGTGCTCGCCGAAAGCCGCGAGTACAGCGCGCGCGAGGACCTGCCCGATCGACTCACGATCGATTTCGCGAAGATCACCGAGGTGGATTCCTCCGCCGTGGCCCTGCTGCTCGAGTGGCGGCGCGAGGCCGCGCGGCGCGGCAAGAGCCTGCAGTTCGTGAACCTGCCGGCGAACCTGCTCGCGCTCGCCGACCTCTACGGGGTGACGGAGCTGATCCAGCCCTGCCGGCCCTAGCCGTGGCCGCGGCCGCGGTCGAGGTGCAGGGTGTCGCCAAGCGCTTCGGCGGGGTGCGCGCCCTCGAGGGCGTCTCCCTCACGGTAATGGAAGGCGAGTTCTTCGCGCTGCTCGGTCCCAACGGCGCCGGCAAGACCACGCTCATCTCCGCGCTCGGGGGCCTCGTGCGCCCGGACGCGGGCACGCTCAGGGTGCTCGGGCGGGACGTGGCGGCCGACTATCGCGAGGCGCGCCGGCTGCTGGGCATCGTGCCCCAGGAGATCGTGTTCGACCCCTTCTTCACCGTGCGCGAGACCCTCTCGATCCAGTCGGGCTACTTCGGGCTGCGCGAGAACCGGCGCTGGATCGACGAGCTGCTCGAGCGGCTCGCGCTGACCGGCAAGGCGGACGCCAACATGCGCTCGCTCTCCGGGGGGATGAAGCGCCGCGTGATGGTGGCCCAGGCGCTCGTGCACCGGCCGCCGGTGATCGTGCTGGACGAGCCCACGGCCGGGGTGGACGTCGAGCTGCGCCAGACGCTCTGGCAGTTCGTCCGCGAGCTGAACGGCGCCGGCCACACCATCATGCTGACCACGCATTACCTCGAGGAAGCGCAGAACCTCTGCTCGAGGATCGCGATGATGAAGGCCGGGCGGATCGTGGCGCTCGATTCCACGCGCCGGCTGCTCGAGGCCTTCTCCGAGCGGGTGCTGCGCGTGCGCTTCGACGGCTGCGCCCTGCCCGCCGCGCTCGCGGAGGGCGCGAGCGTGGACGCCGCGGGCTGGCACCGCATTCCCGTGGGCAACGCCGCGCAGGTGGAGAACGCGCTCACCCGCCTGCGCGAGGCGGGCGCGCGCATCTCGCACCTGGAGGTGGCCGAGCCCGAACTCGAGGAGGTGTTCGTGAAGATCATGGCCCGCGGCGAGGCCCCCGCGGCGCTGCCGCGCGAGGCGGGGGCCTTCGCGTGAGCGCGGGATTCCGCACGCTTCTCTACAAGGAGGTCCTGCGCTTCTGGAAGGTGGCCTTCCAGACGGTCGCCGCCCCGGTGCTCTCGGCCCTGCTCTACCTGGTGATCTTCTCCCATGCGCTCGCCGGCCACGTCGAGGCCTACCCGGGCGTGGGCTACGTGCAGTTCCTCGTGCCCGGCCTCGCCATGATGTCGATGCTGCAGAACGCCTTCGCCAACAGCTCCTCCTCGCTCATCCAGTCGAAGATCACCGGCAACATCGTGTTCATCCTGCTGCCGCCGCTCACGCCCGCGGATCTCTTCGCCGCCTACCTGCTCGCCTCGGTGGTGCGGGCCGTCGTGGTGGGCGCCGGCGTGATCCTCGCCGTGGCCTGGATCGTCCCGCTGCCGCTGCCCAACCCGCTCTGGGCGCTCGCCTTCGCCTTCGTCGGCTCCGGCATCCTGGGCACGCTCGGCATCATCGCCGGCCTCGTCACCGAGAAGTTCGACCAGCTCGCCGCCTTCCAGAACTTCCTGGTGATGCCGCTCACCTTCCTCGCCGGCGTCTTCTATTCCGTGAACTCGCTGCCGCCGTTCTGGCTGGCCGCCTCGCACCTGAACCCCTTCTTCTACGCGATCGACGGGTTCCGGTACGCCTTCTTCGGGCAGGCGGACGTCTCGCCCTGGACGAGCCTCGCAATTGCGAGCACGACGTTCTGTGCCCTATCATGGACGACCCTTCGCCTGCTCCGCGCCGGCTACAAACTGAGGCACTGACGCCCGATGATCCACCCCAGCACCATCGAGGAATCGATCCGCCAGGCGATCGACTGCGCGCATGTCGAGGTCCGGGGCGACGACGGCACGCATTTCGAGGCCGTGGTCGTGAGCCCGGCCTTCGCGGGCCTGTCCCGCGTGCGGCGGCACCAGCTCGTCTACGCCGCGCTCGGCGACCGGATGCGCGAGGAGGTCCACGCCCTCTCGATGAGCACGCTCTCGCCGGAAGAGTGGGCTGCCCGCTGAGCCGGAGCCTGCCGGGCCGGCACCGCGGCCCCGACGTGGAAACCGAACCCTGAAGCCGCCAAGACGCCGCGGCGACCCCCCCGCCCCTCGCGGGAGTGGCGAGCGGCGGACGAACCGAAGGCCCCCATGATCACCATCGCCCTGTCCAAGGGACGCATCTACGAAGAGACGCTGCCCCTGCTGGAGGCGGCGGGCATCGTTCCCGCCGAGGATCCCGAGGTCTCGCGAAAGCTGATCCTGCCCACGAGCCGCGAGGGCGTGCGCGTCATCATCGTCCGCGCCTCGGACGTGCCGACCTACGTGCAGTATGGCGCGGCCGACCTGGGCGTCGCCGGCCGCGACCTGCTCATCGAGCACGGCGGCCGCGGCCTCTACCAGCCGCTCGACCTGGGCATCGCCCGCTGCCGGATGATGGTGGCCGTGCCCGAGGCCGTCGACTACCCGGCGCTCGTGCGCCAGGGCGCCCGGCTGCGCGTGGCCACCAAGTACATCCAGATCGCCCGCGAGCATTTCGCGGCCAAGGGGGTGCACGTGGATCTCATCAAGCTCTACGGCTCGATGGAGCTCGCGCCGCTGGTCGGGCTGGCGGACGCGATCGTCGACCTGGTCGACACCGGCTCCACCCTGCGCGCCAACAGGCTCAAGGCGGTCGAGGAGATCCTGGCCGTCTCGAGCCGGCTCATCGTGAACCCCGCCTCCCTCAAGGTGAAGCGCGGCGAGGTGGTGCCCTTGGTCGAGGCCTTCGAAAGGGCGAGCCGTGCCTGAGCCGCGCCGCCTCTCCAGCCTCGAGCCGGGCTTCGATGACGCGCTGAGGGCGCTGCTCGCCTTCGAGACCGCTCAGGACGACTCGGTGGACGCGGCGGTCGCCGGCATCCTCGAGGCCGTGCGCGTGCGCGGCGACGAAGCGCTCCTGGAATTCACCCGCCGCTTCGACCGCTGGGCGCCGGCGGACGCCCGGGCGCTCGAGGTGCCCCCGGGCGCCGCGCGGGCCGCGCTCTCGCGCATCGGCGGCGCCGAGCGCCAGGCGCTCGAAAGCGCCGCCGAGCGCATCCGCCGGTACCACGAGCACCAGCACGTGCGCAGCTGGCGCATCGAGGAAGCCGACGGGACCATGCTCGGCCAGCAGGTGACGCCCCTGGATCGCGTCGGGCTCTATGTCCCGGGCGGCAAGGCGGCTTACCCGTCCTCGGTGCTCATGAATGCCGTCGCGGCCAAGGTGGCGGGCGTGCCCGAGCTCGTCATGGTGGTGCCCACGCCCGATGGCGTGGAGAACGACTACGTGCTCGCCGCGGCCTCGCTCGCGGGCGTGGACCGCATCTTCCGCGTCGGCGGCGCGCAGGCGATCGGCGCCCTGGCCTTCGGGACCGCGAGCGTGCCGGCCGTGGACAAGATCGTCGGCCCGGGCAATGCCTATGTCGCCGCCGCCAAGCGCCGGGTGTTCGGCCGCGTGGGCATCGACATGGTCGCCGGCCCCTCCGAGATCCTCGTCGTGGCCGATGCCAGCGCCCAGGCGGACTGGATCGCGATGGACCTCTTCTCCCAGGCCGAGCACGACGAGATCGCGCAGGCGATCCTGCTCACGCCCGATGCCGGCCTGCTCGAGCGCGTGGCCGCGTCGATGCGCGCGCAGGTGGGCGCGATGCCGCGCCGGCCGATCATCGAGGCCTCGATGCGCAACCGCGGCGCCCTCATCCTCGTGCGCGACCTCGGCGAGGCCTGCGAGATCGCCAACCGCATCGCGCCCGAGCACCTGGAACTCGCCGTGGCCGATCCCGACGCGCTCCTGCCGGCTATCCGTCATGCCGGCGCGATCTTCATGGGCCACTACGCCTCGGAGTCCCTGGGCGACTACTGTGCGGGGCCGAACCATGTCCTGCCCACCTCGCGCACGGCGCGCTTTTCCTCCCCGCTGGGCGTCTACGACTTCCAGAAGCGCTCGAGCCTCATCCGCGTGACCCCGGAAGGCGCGAGGAGCCTGGGGGCCACCGCGCGCACGCTGGCGCGGGCCGAGGGTCTGGAGGCGCACGCGCGAAGCGCGGAGCTGCGCGGCGAGACGAAGCCTTGAAGGGCGCCGCCCGCTGGGTGCGCGAGGAGATCCGCGCCCTCACCGCCTATCACGTGCCCGCCTCGGGCGGGCTGGTGAAGCTCGACGCGATGGAAAACCCCTATCGCCTTCCCGCGCCCATGGCCGAGGATCTGGGCCGGCACCTGGCGCAGGTGGCGATCAACCGGTATCCGGACCCGCAGGCCGCCGGCCTGAAGGCGGCCCTGCGCGGCGCGATGGGCATTCCGGACGATCTCGACATGATCCTGGGCAACGGCTCGGACGAGCTGCTGCAGGTGTTCGCGATGGCGCTCGCGAGGCCCGGCGCCGTGATGCTCGCGCTCGAGCCCTCGTTCGTGATGTACCGCATGACGGCGCTCACCTGCGGCCTCGCCTACGAGGGCGTGAGCCTGGCCGACGATTTCTCGCTCGACCTCGAGGCGACGCTCCAGGCCGTCGAGCGCCACCGGCCGGCGATCACCTGGATCGCCTACCCGAACAACCCCACCGGAAACCTCTTCCCGCGCGAGGCCATCCTGCGGATCGTCGAGGCCTCGCCGGGCCTGGTCGTCCTGGACGAGGCCTACTACCCCTTCGCCGGTGGCGAGAGCTTCCTGCCGGAGGTGGGCCGTCACCCCAACCTCGTGCTGGTGCGCACCGTGTCCAAGCTGGGACTGGCCGGGCTGCGCCTGGGCCTCGCCGTGGGCCCGCGCGACTGGCTCGCGGAGTTCGACAAGGTGTGTCTTCCCTACAACGTCAACGTGCTGACGGACGCGGCCGCCCGGTTCGTGCTCGAGCGCCACGACGTCCTGGAGGATCAGACGCGCCGAATCGTCGCCGAGCGCGGGCGCCTGGAGGCGGGGCTGGACGCGATCGCCGGCATCCGCCGTTTTCCCTCGGCCGCCAACTTCGTGCTGGCGCGCGTGCCCGACGCGCCGCGCGCGTTCGAGGCCCTCAAGTCGCGTGGTATATTGGTCAAGAACCTCCACGGATCCCATCCCCTGCTGGGCCACTGCCTTCGCTTCACCGTCGGCACCGCCGACGAAAACGCGACCCTTCTCGCGGCCTTGCCCGCGGCGATCGTCTGACACCATGCGTACCGCGGATATCCAGCGCGACACCAAGGAAACCCAGGTCTTCGTCGGCGTGAACCTCGACGGCACGGGCGCCGCGACGCTCGCCTCGGGCGTGCCCTTCCTCGACCACATGCTCGACCAGATCGCGCGCCATGGCGCCATCGACCTCGTCGTGCGGGCCAAGGGCGACCTGGCGATCGACGCCCACCACACGGTCGAGGACATCGGCATCACGCTGGGCATGGCGGTGGCCAAGGCGCTGGGCGACAAGCGCGGCATCCGGCGCTACGGGCACGCCTACGTGCCGCTCGACGAGGCGCTCTCGCGCGCCGTGGTCGACTTCTCCGGCCGGCCGGGGCTCGAGTTCCACGTGCCCTTTACCCGAGCACGCGTAGGGGAATTCGACGTCGACCTGTCGCGGGAGTTCTTCCAGGGATTCGTGAACCACGCGCTCGCGACCGTGCATCTGGACAACCTGCGCGGGGACAACGCGCACCACCAGTGCGAGACGGTGTTCAAGGCCTTCGCCCGCGCCCTGCGCATGGCGATTGAGGCCGACCCGCGCGCCGCGGGCGCCATCCCCTCGACCAAGGGCACGCTCTAGGACCGTCCCGTCCCGGGGCGATTCCCGCCATGGCTCAACGCATCGCAATCGTCGACTACGGGATGGGCAACCTGCGCTCGGTGCAGAAGGCGCTGGCCCATGTCGCGCCCGGGGCAGTCGTCGAGATCACGGCGGACCCGCAGGCGATCCGGCGGGCGGACCGGGTCGTCTTCCCGGGACAGGGGGCGATGCCCGATTGCATGAAGTGCCTGGACGAGAGCGGCCTGGGCGAGGCGATCCGCGAATCGGCCGCCGCCAAACCCTTCCTCGGCCTGTGCATCGGCCTGCAGATGCTCTTCGAGCGCAGCAGCGAGGGCGACACCCCGGGCCTGGGCCTGCTGCCGGGGCGCGTGCTCGGTTTCGCGCAGGCGGAAGAGACCCGCGCGGCGGGCCTCAAGATCCCGCACATGGGTTGGAACGAGGCCTGGCAGGCGGGCCCGCATCCGCTGTGGGCGGGCATCCCGGACGGGGCGCGCTTCTACTTCGTCCACAGCTACTACTGCGCCCCGGCGCAGGCCTCCCTGATGGCCGCCTGGTCGCGCTACCCGCATGCCTTTACCTCGGCGATTGCGCGGGATAACATCTTCGCAACGCAATTCCATCCCGAGAAGAGCAGCGCCGCGGGGCTCAAGCTCCTCGAGAACTTTTCGTCATGGACCCCCTGACGTTCCCGCCCCGGCCGAACCCATGCTGATCATTCCCGCGATCGACCTGAAGGACGGACGCTGCGTGCGCCTCGAGCAGGGCGACATGGCGACCGCGACGGTCTTCTCCGACGACCCGGGCAAGACGGCCGCCCACTGGGCGGGCCTTGGCGCGCGCCGCATCCACGTCGTCGACCTGAACGGCGCCTTCGCGGGCAAGCCGCGCAACGAGGCGGCCATCAAGTCCGTCATCGCCGCCGTCGACCCGGACATCCCCGTCCAGGTGGGCGGGGGCATCCGCGACCTGGAGACGATCGAGCGCTACCTCGACGACGGCATCTCCTTCGTGATCATCGGCACGGCCGCCGTGAAGAATCCGGGCTTCCTGCACGAGGCCTGCGACGCCTTTCCCGGCCACATCATCGTGGGCCTGGACGCCAAGGACGGCAAGGTCGCCACCGACGGCTGGTCGAAGCTCACGGGCCACGACGTCGTGGATCTCGCCCGGCGCTTCCAGGATTACGGCGTGGAGGCGGTCATCTACACCGACATCGGGCGCGACGGCATGCTCACGGGCATCAACATCGAGGCCACCGTGAAGCTCGCCCAGGCGCTCACGATCCCGGTCATCGCGAGCGGCGGATTCACCAACCTCGACGACGTGAGGAAGATCTGCGCCGTCGAGTCCGAGGGCATCGCCGGCGCGATCACCGGCCGCGCGATCTACGAAGGCCGCCTCGACTTCGCCGCCGCCCAGAAGCTGGCCGACGGCGGGGCCTGACCGGCCCGGCCGGTTCCCGCCCGCCTCCCCGCGCGACCATGGGCCTCGCCAAGCGGATCATTCCCTGCCTCGACGTCCATGCCGGACGCGTGGTGAAGGGCGTGAACTTCGTCAGCCTGCGCGATGCCGGCGACCCGGTGGAGGTCGCCCGGCGCTACGACGAGGCCGGGGCGGACGAGATCACCTTCCTCGACATCACCGCCTCGAGCGATGCGCGCGACACGATCGTGCCGGTCATCGAGCGCGTTGCCGACCAGGTGTTCATCCCGCTCACGGTCGGCGGCGGCGTGCGCAGGGTCGAGGACGTGCGCAAGCTCCTGAACGCCGGGGCCGACAAGGTGAGCATCAACACCTCCGCGGTCGAGAATCCCGCGCTCGTGTCGGAGGCGGCCGGGCGCTTCGGCTCGCAGGCCATCGTCGTGGCCGTGGACGCGAAGGCGGCCGGGCCGGGGCGCTGGGAGGTCTACACGCACGGCGGCCGGCGTGCCACGGGCCTCGACGTGATCGAGTGGGCGGTGCGCATGTGCCGGCTCGGGGCCGGGGAGATCCTGCTCACCAGCATGGACCGGGACGGGACGAAGGCCGGTTTCGACCTCGCGCTCACGCGGGCGGTGTGCGACGCGGTGCCCGTCCCCGTCATCGCGAGCGGCGGCGTGGGCTCGCTCGAGCACCTCGCCCAGGGCGTGGAGATCGGCGGCGCCGACGCGGTGCTCGCGGCTTCCATCTTCCACTACGGCGAATACACGGTGACCGAGGCGAAGCGCTTCATGGCTGCGCGCGGCATCGAGATGCGACTCTGAGCCCCTCATGGACTACCTGGACAGCGTTGCCTGGAATGCCGACGGCCTCGTGCCCGCGGTCGCGCAGGATGCCGCCTCGGGCGAGGTGCTCATGCTCGCGTGGATGAACCGCGAGTCGCTCCGGCGAACCGTCGACACGGGCGAGGCGACCTACTGGTCGCGCTCGCGGCGCAGCCTCTGGCGCAAGGGCGAGACCTCGGGCCACGTGCAGAAGGTCGTGGAGATCCGGCTCGACTGCGATGCCGACTGCGTGCTGCTGCGCGTGGAGCAGGCGGGGGGCATCGCCTGCCACACGGGCCGCCGGCGCTGCTTCTACCGGCAGCTCGGGACGGGTGCGGCGCCCGGCTGGCGCGAGACCGAGCCCGTGCTGCAGGACCCCGGGAAATTCCGCGATGGCCGCTGAAGACGACATCCTCGCCCGCCTGGAGCGCTCCATCGCGAAGCGCCGCGGGGCCGATCCCGCCTCCTCGTATGTCGCGAAGCTGAACGCGAAGGGGCTGGACGCGATCCTCAAGAAGGTGGGCGAGGAGGCCACGGAAACCGTCATCGCCGGCAAGGCGGGCGACCGGGACGGGCTCGTCCACGAGACCGCGGATCTCTGGTTCCATTGCCTGGTGCTGCTCGAGCGCCAGGGCATCGCGGTCGCGGAAGTGCTCGCCGAGCTCGGGCGCCGCGAGGGCCGCTCCGGCATCGAGGAAAAAGCTTCCAGGGGGGAATCCTGATGGTTCGCAAGGACGGTTGCCTTTTCTGCCGTATCGTGGCGGGCGAGATCCCGTCGAAGAAGGTCTACGAGGACGACGAGATCCTCGCGTTCCACGAAATACACCCCGCGGCGCCCGTGCACTTCCTCATGATTCCGAAGTCCCATGTGGATTCGCTCTCCGAGGTGGGGCCCGCCGAGGCCCCGGTGCTGGGGCGGATGTTCTCCCTGGCCGGGCGCCTCGCCCGAGAGCAGGGCTCGACCGAGGGCTTCCGCACCATCGTCAACACGGGGCGGGTGGGGCGTCAGGACGTGTATCATTTGCATATCCACATCATC
>JBGAOO010000025.1:0-24198 GCA_044221765.1 Usitatibacteraceae bacterium
CTAGCCTCCCGAAGATCGCAGCCATGAACCCGTCCTCCCCGAAGTCCCTCCGCATCGCCCTCGTCGGCGCCGGCTATGTCGCGCGCCACCACCTCGCGGCCCTCGCCGCGCTCGATTTCGTCCAGGTGGTCGGCGTCGCCGACCTCGACCTCGCGGCGGCGCAGGCGCTCGCGCGCCAGTTCGGCGTCCCGAACGCGGCCGCCTCGCTCGCCGAGCTCGCGCCGCACGAGCCCGACTGCGTCTACGTGCTCACGCCGCCCGCGAGCCATTGCGCCCTCGCGCTCGAGGCGATGGACCTGGGCTGCCACGTGCTGGTGGAGAAGCCCATGGCGGAGACGGTGGCCGAGTGCGACGCGATGATCGCGCGCGCCGCCGAGCGCGGCGTGGTGCTCTCGGTGAACCACTCCGACCGGCTCGACCCCGTCGTGCTCGAGGCCCTGGACCTCGTGCGCCGCGGCGTCTGCGGCGACCTGATGGCCACGGACATGCTGCGCAGCTCCGACTACGCGCCCTATGCCGGCGGCCCGCTGCCGGCGATGGTGCGCCAGGGCTCGTACCCGTTCCGCGACCTGGGCGTCCACGGCCTGTACCTGCTGGAGGCGTTCATGGGGCCGGTGCGCGAGCTCTCGGTGGGCTTTCGCGGCACGGGCCGCAACCCGAACCTGCGCTTCGACGAGTGGCAGGCCACGGCCGGGTGCGAGAAGGGCCTGGGGCGCCTGCAGATCTCCTGGAACGTGCGGCCCATGCAGAGCCGCCTGGTCATCCAGGGCACGCGCGCGGTGATCGAGGTCGACCGCTTCCTGCAGATCGTGCGCGTGAGCCGCACGCTGCCGGGGCCGAAGTTCATCGGCATGGTGCTCACCGCCTTCCTGAACGGCGCGCGCGACGTGTTCCGCGTGCCCTGGAACGTGCTGCGCTTCGCCACGGGCTCGCTCAAGCCCTCCCCGGGCATCCGGCGAGGGGCCGAGGCCTTCGCGCGCGCGATCCGGTCGGGCGAGGCACCCCCCGTGAGCGCCGAGGAAGGGCGCCACGTGATCGCGCTCATCGAGGATTGCTGCCGCCGCGCGGACGAGCAGCGCGAGCGCGAGCTGCAGGCGCGCTTCGCGCCGCTCGCCCCGGCGGAGGTCCTCGTGACCGGCGCCGCGGGGTTCCTCGGCCGGGCGGTCGTGAAGCGCCTGCGGGCGGAGGGGCGCCTGATCCGCGTGCTCGTGCGCCGCGCGCCGGACTGGCTGCGCGAGGACGCCGGCATCCAGGTCGTCGTCGGCGACCTGGGCGAGCCGCGGATCGTGGACCATGCCGTCGCGGGCGTGCAGCAGGTGTTCCACGTCGGCGCCGCGATGAAGGGCGGGCCGGGCGACTTCGAGGCGGGCACCGTCTGGGGCACGCGCAACGTCGTCGACTCGTGCCTGCGCCACGGCATCGGGCGCCTGGTCTACGTGAGCTCGATGAGCGTGCTCGACCACGCCGGTCGCGACCCGGCCAGGCCGGTGACCGAGGCCTCGGCGCTCGAGCCCTTCCCGGAGCGGCGCGGCGCCTACACGCAGACCAAGCTTACCGCCGAGAACCTGGTGCTCGAGGCGGTGCGCACGCGCGGGCTGAAGGCGGTGCTCGTGCGCCCGGGCCAGATCTTCGGGCCGGGGACCGAGCGCACCACGCCCAACGCCACGGTGGGCATCGCCGGCCGCTGGATCGCGGTGGGCTCGAGCGCGCAGACGCTGCCCCTGGTCTACCTGGACGACGTCGTCGACGCGCTGATGCTCGCCTCGACGCGGCCGGGCATCGAGGGCCGGCTCTTCAACGTGGTCGACCCGGATGCCGTCACCCACGCCGAGTACATCCGCCACTGCCGCGCGAAGCTCGGGCCCGAGCTGAAGATGACCCGCGTGCCCAAGCCCGTGTTCCTCGCGCTCGCGTGGGGCGTGGAACTGCTCGGCAAGGCCCTCAAGCGCAGCGTGCCCCTCACGCGATACCGGGTGCATTCCCTGCGCCCGCTCGCCAACTTCGACCTCGCGGCGGCGACGCGCGAGCTCGCGTGGCAACCGGCGGTGGGCGTGCGCGAAGGCCTGCGCCGGACCTTCGGCTGAGCGCGGGAGAGCGCCCTTGGCCCACCGACTCCCACGCCACGAAGGCCGCCTCGCGCGGTGCCGGCCCGCCCGGCATCGCCGGGGGGCGAAGGCGTGCCCCGTCGAATGAGCCATACCGCGACCGTCACCCGCAACGCCGCCTGGCTCATGGCCCAGCGCGTGCTGATGAGCCTGTTCTCCATCGTGGTCGTGGCCGTCGTGGCGCGCTACCTCGGGACGGAGAACTACGGCAACCTGGTGCTGCTGCTGTCCTACAACGCGTTGCTGTCGCAGCTGAGCAGTCTCGGCCTGCGCCCGTACAGCGTGCGCGAGATGGCCGCGGACCGCGGCCGGGTGGTCGAGCTGGTCGAGGAGATGTTCGTCCTGCGCCTGGCGCTCTCGGCCTTCGTCACGGTGGCGGCGGTGCTGTACCTGCACTACGTGGACGAGATCTTCCCCGACGCGCTGATCGCGATCCTCGCGGTGCAGCTCATGACCAACGCGCTCGGGATGTGCTTCATCGACGGCCTGTACGGCGTGGAGGCCATCAAGGCGGTCGCGACCGCCATGGCGGCCTCGGGCATCGCCGTGCAGGTGGCCTGCCTCGCCGCGGCCGTCCTCGACGCGGGCCTCATCGGCATCGCGATGGCCTACGTGCTGGGCAACCTGGTGACGCTCGCCGTCGCCTGGCGCCTGCTGATGCGCCAGGTCGGCGGGCTGCGCCTGCGCGCCTTCCGGCTGGACATGCTCGCCCACGTGAAGGCGAGCCGCACCTTCTTCCTCCAGAACCTCGTCCACACCATCCGCCAGCGGCTGGACGTGATCCTCATCACGGCCTTCCTCGGCCCGCACGGGGCCGGCATCTACGGCTCCTCGCTCACGCTGGTGCAGCGCCTGGAGCTGGTGCAGGACGCGATGTCCACCGCGCTCTTCCCGCGCGTGTCGAGCCTGCACGGCCAGTCGCCGGCGGAGCTGAAGGAGCTGGTGCGCACCTCCTTCAAGCTGACGCTGCTCATCTCCACGCCGATGGCCGTGGGTCTGTTCGGCATCTCGGACGAGGTCGTGCGCCTGGTCTTCGGCGAGCAGTTCGCCGAGGCCGGCCCCGTGCTCGCGCTGCTCGCGCTCGCGATCCCCTTCGCCTACATCTACGGCCTGCTCTTCAACGTGCTCACGGCGATGAAGCGCCAGGACCAGGTGTTCCGCTACTCGCTCATCGCGCTCGTGCCGGGCATCGCCGTCATGGTCGCCGGGATCAAGCTCGCCGGCGCGCCCGGCGCGGGCGCCGCCTTCGGGGTGGTGATCGCCTTGCTCGCCCTTCCCCTGGTCGCCGACTACTGCCGCCAGATGGGTCCGAACGCCTCGGCACGCGACCTGCTGGGCATCGCCGCCGCCAACGGCGTGATGGGCACGTGCCTGTGGTTCGGCAGCGGCCTGCACGTCGCGGTGAAGATCCCGATGTGCGCCGTGGTCTTCGCGCTGTCGATCCTCGCGTTCCGCGTCGCGACGCCCGACTCGCTGCGCCTGCTCCTGCGGCGCCCGCGCGCGGAGCCGGAGGGTCGCGATGGCTAGCGGCCTGCGCATCACGCACCTGGTCGAGAACCTCGAGCGCGGCGGGCTCGAGCGCGTGGTCATCGACCTCGCGCTGGCCCAGGCCCGCGCGGGCCACGATGTCCGCGTGGCCTGCCTGTTCGAGGAGGGCCTGCTCGCCCCCGAGCTCGTGGCCGCCGGCGTGCCGGTGACCGCCTGCCGCAAGCGCGGCGGCGCGGACGCGCGCGCGGTGCGGCGCATCCGCGCGCACCTTCGAGAGCAGGGCACGCAGGTGCTGCACACGCACAATCCCGCGCCGCACTACTACGGGGCGATCGCGACCCTGCTGTGGCCGTCGGTGACCCTCGTGAACACGCGGCACGGCATGGGCAACGCCCCGTTCACGCTGCGCCGCGAGATCCTCTACCGGCTCTCGCTCGTGCGCACGCGCTCGGTGGCGCTGGTGTGCCGGCGGGCGCGCGAGAACTTCGTGCGCCACGGGATCGTGCCGGCCCGCAAGGCGGCGGTCGTGCCCAACGGGATCCGCCTCGAGCAGTTCGCCGCCGCCTCGGGCGAGGCGCGGCAGGGGGTGCTCGCGCGCCTGGGCCTGGACCCGGCGGGGTTCCACGTGGGCATCGTCGGCCGCCTGAATCCGGTCAAGGACCACGCCACGCTGCTTCGCGCGATGGTGCCCGTGCGCGAGGCGATCGCCGGCGCGACGCTCGTCGTGGTCGGCGGCGGGGCGCTCAAGGACTCGCTCGAGTCACTGGCCGCCTCGCTCGGCCTGGGCGCGGCGGTTCGGTTCCTGGGCGATCGCGACGACGTGGCCACGCTCCTGCCGGGCCTGGACGCGTTCGCGCTGTCCTCGATCACCGAGGGCTATTCGATCTCGCTCCTCGAGGCGAGCGCCGCGGCGCTGCCGATCGTCGCGACGGACGTGGGCGGCAACGGCGAGATCGTGCAGCAGGGCAGGAGCGGCCTGCTCGTTCCCGCGGGCGACGCCGCGTCGCTGGCCCGGGCCCTCGTCACCCTGGGGCGGGACGCGGAGCTTCGGCGGCGGATGGGCGGGCAGGCGCGCGAGTGGGTGCGCGAGCACGGCACGATCGAGGCCATGGCCGCGCGCTACGCGCAGCTCTACGGGAAAGGCGAGCCATGAGCCTCGTCGTGATCACCAACCTGTTCCCCAATCCGCGCGAGCCGCAGCGCTCCACGTTCAACGAGCGCCAGCTCCTCGCGCTGCATGCCTCGGAGCCGCTCGAGGTCGTCTGCCCGGTGAGCTGGGTGCAGAAGCTGCGGTACGCCCGCCGGGGCGAACTCGCTACAATCGAATCCTGTCGGATCTGGCGCGGCATCCCGGTCCGCTATCCGACCTATGTCTACGTGCCCAGATTCCTCGCCTGGACGAGGGGAGTGACGATGGCCCTGTCGATATCCCGGGCGAGCGTGGCCGCCGCCCGCGGCGCGAGGCCCCGCGCCATCCTGGCCACCTGGGCCTTTCCCGACGGTTTCGCCGCGGTGCTGCTGGGCAGGCTGCTGCGGCTGCCGGTGGTGATCAAGGTCCACGGCTCGGACGTGGAATCCCTGCGCGAGCGCGGCTGGCGCACGCGCCTCGCGCTCTGGGGCCTGCGGCGGGCCGCGCGCGTGGTGAGCGTGAGCCGCTACCTGCGCGACCGGCTGGTCGAGCACGGCATCGCGCCCGGGGCGATCGATGTCGTCCACAATGGCGTCGATGCCGAGACCTTCCGGCCCGGCGATGCCGGCGAGGCGCGGCGTGCGCTCGGCCTCGACGGCGCGCGCAGGCTCGTGCTCTACGTGGGCAACCTCAAGGAGGACAAGGGGTTGCTCGACCTCATCCACCCCGCCGTGATCGAGGCCTGCCGCGCGGCGAACGCCGGCGTGGCGATCATCGGGGGCGGCCCGCTGCGTGCGCGGCTCGAGAAGGAGATCCGGGAGCGCGCGCTCGAGGCGGACGTGCGCCTGCTCGGCACGATGCCGCCGGCGCAGATCGCGACGTGGATGAACGCGGCCGACTGCCTTTGCCTGCCGAGCCACCACGAGGGGATCCCCAACGTCATCCTGGAGGCGCTCTCGTGCGGCCTGCCCGTCCTCGCCACGCGCGTGGGCGGCATCCCCGAGGTCGTCGCCGAGGGTGCCGGCGTCCTCGTCGAGGCCGAGCGGCCCGAGGCGCTGGCGGCGGGCGTGCGCGCGATCTTCGCGCGGGCGTGGCAGCGCCCGGCGGTGCGCGCGACGAGCCCCGCGGGCAGCTGGACGCAGAGCGCCGCGGCGCGGGGCGCGGCCATCGACGCGGCGGGGGCCTGAGCCATGGGCATCGCCACCCGCATCAAGGACTTCGGCATGTCGGCCCTCCTGGGCAGGCGCTACCTGTCGCGCGGGCCCGGCGGCGGCCGTGCCATCGCCGTCACGTTCGACGACGGCCCCATCCCGGTGCACACGCCGGCGATCCTGGACCTGCTGAAGGCCCACGGCGCGCGCGGCACGTTCTTCGTGACCGGCGACCACGCCAAGGAGCAGACCGACCTGTTGCGGCGCATCGTCGACGAGGGCCACGAACTGGGCAACCATTCGTTCCACCACGTGGCCTTCGCGTCGCTGCCGCTCAAGCGCCAGATCGACGAGATCGAGCGCATGGACCGCTTCCTGGAGGGATTCGACGGACGGTCCTGGCACTGGTTCCGCCCGCCGCAGGGCAGGCTGCCCGCGGGCCTGGTCCTCGCCCTCCTGCGCCGGCGCCAGCACGTGGCCATGTGGTCGCTCGACAGCTTCGACTACCGGGGCGACGGGGCCGAGACGATCCTCGTGCGCATCCGCGACCGTCCCGTGGGGCCGGGCGAAATAGTCCTGTTCCACGACGACAATGCGGATACCGTGGAGGCCTTGGCGAAGCTGCTCGGCCAGTGGCGCGCGGAAGGCTGGCGCTTCGCCACCGTGAGCGAGCTGGCGGGCGCGGCCCCGGCGAAGGTTGACGGGCAGTGAGGGCCGTCGCGGCGGACGGCGGGGAAGGGAAGTCGGGGGAGGCTGGTCGGCCAGGGCGGTCCCGCAACAAGAACACGCATTCCGCCGCGCCACGGGCGCGCCGGCGGGGGAGAAGCGAGCATGGTCGATAAGCGGGACCTCGCGGCACGCGTACTCGATGGCGTGGGGGCCGTGCGCGCCTTGAGCGCCGTCCGCCCCCGATTCTCGAGGATGGTGACCATCCTCGCCTACCACCGCGTGCTCGACGTGCCGGACGAGGACCGCTTCCCCTTCGACCTGGAACTGGTGAGCGCCTCCGTGGCCGCCTTCGAGCGGCAGATGGCCTTCCTCAAGGCCCACTACACGCCGATCACCTTCGCCACGCTGCTCGGGCACCTCGACCGGGGCGAGGCGCCGCCGCGCGGGTCGGCCATCGTGACCTTCGACGACGGGTTCGTCGACAACTACAGCCACGCGTTCCCGGTCCTCCGGCGGCTGGGCATCCCGGCGACGATCTTCCTCGCCACCGGCTACCTCGATCGCGGCGAGACCTTCTGGTACGAGCGGCTCTCCCACGCCGTCATGACCACGCGCGCCACGAGCGTGCGGGTGCCCGGCGCGCAGGCCCACGCGATCGGGCCGGATGCCCGTTCGCGCCGGCGAGTGATCCCTGCGCTGCTGCGTTGGCTCAAGCGCGCCGCGGACGAGGAACGCCGGCAGGTGCTCGCCGACCTGCTGCGGCAGCTCGCGCCCGAGGTCGATTGCGACGCCGACCCGCGCAGCGGGCCGATGACCTGGGACCAGGTGCGCGAGATGTCTCGCGCGGGCATCGAGTTCGGCTCGCACAGCGTCGACCATCCCGTGCTGTCGAAGGTCGATGGCACGCGCCTGGCGGTCGAGCTCGAGGCCTCCAAGGCCCGGATCGAGGCGGAACTGGGCAAGGCGGTCCAGGTGATCGCCTACCCCGTCGGCGGCGAGGAGGCGTTCGACGAGCGGGTGCGCACGGCCGTGCGGGCCGCGGGCTACCGGTTCGGCGTGTCCTACATCGCCGGCGTCGACAGCCCGGCGCGGTGGGATCCGCTCGCCCTGCGTCGCCTGCCCGTGGAGCGCTACGTGAGCGACAGCTGGTTCCGCGCCACGCTCGCGCTGCCGGAGGTCTTCGCGCGCTCGCGTTCCTAGGCCGCGCCCGCCGGCCGCCTCAGGCCCGCTTGCGGGCCACGAAATCGATCGAGGTGCAGGCGAGCTGCTCGGGCGGGTAGTGCCGGAACTCGGGCGCGATCGGCATGCGACCCACCAGGTCGAGCAGGTGGGGCTTGGCGTGGTGCGCCTCGAAGGCGATCTCGAACCCCGCCTCCTCGGCGAGGACCAGGAAATCCCGGGCGCGAAGGCGGTTCTGGTACTGGAGGTCGTTGTTCCACCGGGCCCACTCGCGCCCGGTGTACGACAGGTAGTTCACCTGCGTGATGGAGCGGTCGAAGTAGGCGTAGTGGTCGCCGCAGTTGACGCTGTGGATGGCCACCCCGCCCGGGCGCAGCACGCGGTGGCTCTCGGCCATGATGCGGGAGATCGCCTCCCGGGGGACGTGCTCGAGCACGCTGTTCGAGAAGACGACGTCGATGCTGCCGGGCGCGAGCCCGGTGCGCGAGGCGTCGGCCGGCGCGTGGTAGTCGATGCGCGAGGCGGCCAGGATGCCGGCGAGGTCCGGGCAGGCGCGCAGCGCGGCGTGCTCGGCCTGCACGGCCGCGAGGTCGCGCCCGCCCGCCCGGGCGATGGCGGGCAGGTGGTCGGCGAGCGCCTCGACCATGCGAAAGGTCATCCGCTCGTCGAGGTGGCGAGACAGGTCGTAGGTCTGGCAGCGCCGGGCGCCGGCGAGCACGTAGCACACCGGCAGCGTGGGATACCACCCCGTCCCGATCTCCAGGAAGTCGCGGCCCGCGACGGGCAGGCCCAGCCGGTGCATGTGGCCGACGAGGACGAGCCAGTCGGCCTCGACCTTCGTCCGGATCTCGCGATCGAGCCGGCGGCGCCCGCCGAGGAAATGGCGCAGGAGGTCGTTGGCCCGCATGCCGAAGGGCACGTGGCTCAGGGTCTTCTGCAGGATGCCCTTGATGCGCCAATGCATGGCTAGCGGGGCACGGCGGCCGGCAGGCGCGGGGCGAACACGTTCAAGTACTCCAGGGGGCATAGGCCCGGGGGCCACGACGAATCGTGCCTTTCCCGCGCGCGCGACGCAAGCGCGTCGACATTCCGCTGCAGGCGCGGCCCGCGCCCCGGTAGAATGTCGGCCATGAAAATCCTCGTCACCGGAGCCGCCGGCTTCATCGGTTCGCAACTGTCCCGGCGGCTGCTCGCCCGGGGCGACCAGGTCACCGGGGTGGACAACCTCAACGACTACTACGACGTCTCCCTGAAGCGCGCGCGCCTCGCGATGCTCGCGAAGGAGCCGGGCTTCGCCTTCCTGCAGCTCGACATCGCCGATCGCGCGGCCCTCGACCGGGTCCTCGCGGCGGCGGGCTTCGACTGCGTGGTGAACCTCGCCGCGCAGGCCGGGGTGCGCTATTCGCTCGTCAACCCGCACGCCTACGTCGACTCGAACATCACCGGCTTCCTGAACGTGCTCGAGGGCGTGCGCCACCACGGCGGGCACCTCGTCTACGCCTCCTCGAGCTCGGTCTACGGCGGCGGCACGCGCCTGCCCTTCCGGGAGACCGATCCGGTCGGCCATCCGCTCTCGCTGTACGCGGCCACCAAGCGCGCCAACGAGCTGATGGCCCATTCCTACTCGCACCTGTTCGGCGTGCGCGCCACGGGCCTGCGCTTCTTCACCGTCTACGGGCCCTGGGGACGGCCGGACATGGCGCTCTTCCTCTTCACGAAGGGCATCCTCGCCGGCGAGGCGATCCCGGTGTTCAACGAGGGGCGCATGGTGCGCGACTTCACCTACGTGGACGACATCGTCGAGGGCGTGGTGCGCGTCATCGACCAGCCGGCCTCGGCCGATCCCGCCTGGCGAAGCGACGATCCGTCGGCCGCCACGAGCAACGCGCCCTGGCGGATCTTCAACATCGGCAACCACCAGCGCGTGGAGCTGATGCAGTACATCCGCGCCATCGAGAAGGCGCTCGGGCGCGAGGCGCGGCTCGACCTGCTGCCGATGCAGCCCGGCGACGTCGCGGCCACGGAAGCCGACACCTCGGCGCTCGATGCCGCCGTCGGCTTCAAGCCCGCCACGCCCGTGGAAGTGGGCGTGGCGCGCTTCGTCGAGTGGTATTGCGGCTACTACGGGGTCGCCCGGTGAAGGTGAGGAAGGCCCACGTCTCGCTGGCCGCGCGCGTGTGGATCCTCGCCTGCGTGTTCATCGTGCCCTTCGTCGACCTGCTCGGCCTCGCCGCGTGCATCGCCTTCGGCGCCGCGCTCGGCCTGTGGTGGAAGCAGTTGCCCGAGGACCCGCCCGAGCCGGCCCCGCGGCTGCCCTTCCAGTCCGAGTACGAACGTGATCGCTAGACGGTCCGCGCGCGGCGCCTGATCGGGCCCGCGGCCTCGAGCCACCCCGCATGTACGAGTCGCTCTTCAAGCATGTGCTCTTCCCGGCCTACGAGACCCTCGTGCGCCGGCGCGCGACGGCCTCGCACCTGGCCGCCTACGAGAAGAGCCAGTGGCTCGACCCGCGCGCGCTCGCCGCGCTGCAGCTCGGGAAGCTGAACGCGCTGCTCGACCATTGCTGGACCCACGTGCCCTTCCTGCAGCGCCACTGGCGCGAGCACGGGTGCCGCCCGGGCCCGCTGCGCGAGGCGGGCGAGCTCGCGGCGTACCCCACGCTCACGAAGGCGCTCATCACGGCCAACTACGCGGACATGATCGCGGCGCCCTGGCGCGGCAGGACGCTCAGCAAGACCACCGGCGGCTCCACGGGCGACCCGTTCCGCTTCGAGTACACGATGGACGTGTACGCGCGCCGGACGGCCGTGATGTGGCGCGGCTACGGCTGGGGCGGGGCCGGCCTGGGCACGCGCACGGCCTACCTCTGGGGCACGGGCCTGCGCACGGCCGGCTGGGGGGCGATCAAGGACAGGCTCTACCACGGCGCCTTCAACCGCCGGTTCTTCGACGCCTTCTCGCTGGCCGACTCGAGCCTGGACGCCCGCATCGACGAGATCGCCGCCTACCGGCCGCGCGCCGTGGTCGGCTACGTGGCGCCGCTGGTGGTCGTGGCCCGCCGGATGAACGAGACGGGCCGCTCGCTCAAGGGCGTGCGCGGCGTGCTCACCGGGGCGGAGGCCCTCTTCCCCCCGGAGCGGCACGAGATCGAGCGGGCCTTCGGCAGCCCGGTGTACGACACCTACGGCTCGCGCGAAGTCATGCTGATGGCCTCGGAATGCGACCGGCACCAGGGCCTGCACGTGAATGCCGACCACCTCGTGCTCGAGACGCTCGGCGAGGACGGGCGGCCGGTCACGGGCACCTCGGGCGAGGTGGCCGTCACGGACCTGCACAATTTCGGGATGCCGATGGTGCGCTACCTGAACGGCGACCGCGCGACGTACGCGGGGGTGGCGTGCGCCTGCGGGCGGGGGCTGCCGCTGCTCGCCTCGGTCGACGGGCGCGTCCTGGAGATGATCCGCACGCCCGACGGCCGGCAGGTGCCCGGCGAGTTCTTCGTCTACGTGATGCTCGACTGGCCGGACGTGAAGCGCTGGCAGGTCGTGCAGACGGCGCCGGACTGCGTGCAGTTCCGGCTCGTCGTCCCGGCGCCCTGGGACCAGGCGAGGCGCGAGCGCCTGGCCGCCAAGGTCCGGTCCAAGGCCGGTGACGGGCTGCGGGTCGAGGTGGTCGAGGTGGACGACATCCCGGCCACCGCGACGGGAAAGCGGCGCCTCACGATCGCCCTGGAGGGCGCCGGCCCGTTCCGCTAGGCCGGGGCACGCAAGCCTGTTGTTTTTTCGGGACTTTCCGGCTAAAATCGCGGGTTCCTCGGAAGCGGCAGCTGCGTCAGGAGTGCTTGCGAGGCGCCTTGCCACCCTTGCCCCACCGCATGCGCATGCCGGGGGGCTTCAACCATAAGGAGATTCCATGCGCCATTACGAGATCGTTTTCATCGTGCATCCCGATCAGAGCGAGCAGGTGCCCGCCATGATCGAGCGTTACCGGGCGACCATCGCCACCGGCAACGGCAAGGTGCACCGCATCGAGGATTGGGGCCGGCGCCAGCTGGCGTACCCGATCCAGAAGATATTCAAGGCGCACTACGTGCTGATGAACATCGAGGTCGGCAACGAGACCCTCGCCGAGCTCGAGCACGCCTTCAAGTTCAACGACGCCGTGCTGCGGCACCTCACGGTGCAGATGCGCGAAGCGGTCACCGGCCCCTCTCCGATGATGAAGGAAGAGAAGAGCCGCAACGTGACCGGCGGCGACGAGAAGAAGGAAGAGCGCAAGGACGAGCCCGCGAAGGCCGCCGAAGCCCCGGCTGCCGCCCCGGCTGCGGCCTCGGCCTGACTGCGAGCGGGGTGAAGCGAAACCAGCTGCTGCTCGACGCCGAGATCCTGGACGTCGGACCGCTCAGGCGGACGCCGGCCGGCATCGAGGCGGTGGCCCTCAGGCTCAAGCACCGTTCCGAACAGGACGAGGCGGGGGCGGGCCGGGCGGCGGAACTCACGATCGATGCCTCGGCATTCGGCGAACTGGCCCCGAAGCTCGCGGCCCTCGCCAAGGGGCAGCCGGTCGCGGTCAGGGGTTTCCTCACCAAGCGCAGCCACTCGAGCGACATCCCGGTACTCATCATCCACGAATTCAGACTGAACTAGACGAGGTTATCCCATGCCCAGACCCGGACCCCGCGGCCGCGGAAAAGACGGAAAGAAGGACGGCAAGCGCCCCAATCGCGGTGGTGGACTCTTCCGCCGCCGCAAGTTCTGCCGCTTCACGGCGGAGAAGATCAAGGAAGTCGACTACAAGGACATCGCGATCCTGAAGGACTTCATCAACGAGAACGGCAAGATCATCCCGGCGCGCATCACCGGGACGAAGGCCCGCTACCAGCGCCAGCTCGGCGTGGCGATCAAGCGCGCCCGGTTCCTGGCGCTCTTGCACTACACCGACCTGCACTGAGGAGACCCCATGCAAGTGATCCTGATGGAGAAAGTGGCGAACCTCGGCGCCCTGGGCGACGTGGTCAAGGTGAAGGACGGGTACGCCCGCAACTTCCTGATCCCGCACGGCAAGGCGAAGCGCGCGACGCAGTCGAACCTCAAGGAATTCGAGGGCCGGCGCGCCGAGCTGGAGAAGAAGGCCGCCGAGATCCACGAGGCCGCGCTCGCGCGCGGGGCGAAGCTCGAGGGCCTCGCCGTGTCGATCACCCGCAAGGCGGGCGTCGACGGGCGCCTGTTCGGCTCGGTCACCAACGCCGACATCGCCGAGGCGCTCACCGCCCAGGGGATCGAGGTCGCCAAGGCCGAGATCCGCATGCCCGAGGGCCCGTTCAAGCACACGGGCGAGTTCCCGCTCACGCTGAACCTGCACTCGGACGTGCTCGCCCACATCACCGTCACGGTGGTCGGCGAGGCCTGAGGTCGACCCGGGGCGCGAGCCCCGGTGCCAGGCGGGCCGCCCCAGGGCGGCCCGTTTCATTTGCCCGCCCGGATTCCGTCCACCGGTTGTTCCCGGTTACCCACAGCTTGTCCACACGCGCCGCACAGGCTTGCGCATTGAGCCGCGGACGCCGAAGGTGACACAATCCGCCATGGCTTCGGTTCCCTCCTCCGACCGCTTTCCCCCGTCCGGACGCCAGTCCGGCGACGCCCAGATCGAGTCGCTCCGGCTGCCGCCGCATTCGGTGGAGGCGGAGCAATCCGTGCTGGGCGGCCTGCTGCTGTCCAACCAGTCGTGGGACAGGATCGGCGATGCGCTGGGCGAGGCCGACTTCTACCGCGCCGACCACCGCATCCTCTGGCGCACCATCGTGCGCCTCATCGAGGACAACAAGCCGGCCGACATCCTCACCGTCGCCGAGGCGCTCAAGCTCACGGGCGAGCTCGAGGGCGTGGGCGGGCTCTCCTACGTCCAGGGCCTCGCCAACGCGACGCCTTCGGCGGCCAACATCCGCCGCTACGCCGAGATCGTCCGCGAGCGCGCGATCATGCGTCGCCTGGCGGAGGTCGGCACGGGCATCGCCGACAGCGCCTACTCCCCCGGCGGGCGCGAGGCGCACCAGCTGCTCGACGAGGCCGAGACGCGGATCCTGGAGATCGGCGAGTCCGGCGGGCGCACCCAGAAGGGCTTCGTCAAGATGACGACGCTCCTGGCGGAGGTGATGAACCGCATCGACGACCTGCACAAGAACCCGCGCGCGGTCACGGGCACCGAGACCGGGTTCGCCGACCTGGACGAGATGACCTCGGGGCTGCAGGCGGGCGAGCTCGTGATCGTCGCCGGGCGCCCCTCGATGGGCAAGACCTCGCTCGCGCTCAACATGGCCGAGCACGTGGGCCTGGAGCTCAAGCTCCCCGTGCTGGTGTTCTCGATGGAGATGGGCGGCACGCAGCTCGGGCTGCGCCTGCTCGGCTCCGTGGCGCAGGTCGACGCGCAGCGCCTGCGCACCGGGCGCCTGGACACGAGCGACTGGGACAAGCTCGGCACCGCCCTGGGCAAGCTGAACGAGGCGCCGATCCTGATCGACGAGACGGCCGCGCTGAACCCGCTGGAGCTGCGCTCGCGCGCGCGGCGCCTGCACCGGGAGTACGGCGGCCTGGGCCTCGTCGTGATCGACTACCTGCAGCTCATGAGCGCCGCCTCCAGCGGCACGGAGAACCGCGCCACCGAGATCAGCGAGATCTCGCGCTCGCTCAAGGCCATGGCCAAGGAGCTCGCCGTGCCCGTGATCGCGCTCTCGCAGCTCAACCGCTCGCTCGAGCAGCGGCCCAACAAGCGCCCGGTGATGTCGGACCTGCGCGAATCGGGCGCCATCGAGCAGGACGCCGACCTGATCCTCTTCATCTACCGCGACGAGGTCTACAACGAGGACTCGCCCGACAAGGGGATCGCCGAGATCATCATCGGCAAGCAGCGCAACGGCCCGATCGGCACGGTGAAGCTCACCTTCCTGGGCCGGCACACCCGCTTCGAGAACTACGCCGGGCCCACCGGCTACTAGCGCGCCGCCCGAGCCGACGGCCGCCATGCCCCGCCCCATCCGAGCCGACATCTCGCTCTCGGCGTTCGGCCGCAACTACGCCGTGGCCCGCCGCCATGCGCCGCGCTCGCGCGTGCTGGCCGTCGTGAAGGCCGACGGCTACGGGCACGGCCTGGCACGCGTGGCCCGCGCGCTGCCGGCCGCGGATGGCTTCGCCACGCTGGAACTCGACGGCGCGGTGCGCCTGCGCGAGTCGGGCTTCGCCGGCGAGATCGCGCTGCTCGAGGGGTTCTTCGCGGCCGGGGAGCTGCCGGTGATCGCCGGGGCCGGGCTCGCCACCGCCGTCCACAGCGAGGAGCAGCTGCGCCTGCTCGAGCTCTCGCCCGTGCCGGCGCCGCTCGCGTGCTATCTCAAGATCAACACCGGCATGAACCGGCTGGGCTTCCCCCCGGCGCAGGCGAGGCGCGCGCTCGAGCGCCTGCAGGCCACGGGCAAGGCGCGGGCCGTCACGCTGATGACGCACTTCGCCACGGCGGACGGCCCCGAGGGCGTCGAGGAGGCGATGCGCCGATTCGAGGCGGCGACGCAGGGCCTGTCGCTCCCGCGCAGCCTCGCCAACTCGGCGGCGATCCTCGCGCACCCGCGCACCCACGCCGACACCGTGCGCCTGGGCATCGCGCTCTACGGCGCCACGCCCTTCGCCGACCGCAGCGCGCAGGAACTGGGCCTCGCCCCCGCGATGACGCTGCGCTCGCGGCTCATCGCCGTGCAGGATCTCGAGGCCGGCGAGGCGGTGGGCTACGGGGCGACGTTCCGGGCGCCGCGGCGCATGCGCATCGGCGTGGTCGCCTGCGGCTACGCCGACGGCTACCCGCGCCACGCGCCCAGCGGCACGCCGATGCTGGTGGACGGCGTGCGCGTGAGGACGGCCGGGCGCGTTTCCATGGACATGATCATGGTCGACCTCGAGCCGGTCCCCGGGGCGGGCGTGGGCGCGCCTGTTGTGCTCTGGGGCGAGGGCCTGCCCGTCGACGAGGTCGCGGCGAGCTGCGGCACCGTCGGCTACGAGCTGCTTTGCGCTCTCGCCCCGCGCGTGAGCGTGGCCGAAGTCCCGTGACCGCCCCCCGCGGCGCGCGCCGCCTTCCCTCCCGATAGGGTTCCATGGCCAAGCCGAAGTCGGTCTACACGTGCACGGAGTGCGGCGGGCAGTCGCCCAAGTGGCAGGGCCAGTGCCCGCACTGCGAGGCCTGGAACACGATGGTCGAATCCGTCGCCGAGACCGGGAAGGCGAGCGGGCACCGCTTCGCGAGCCTCGCCACGCGCAGCGAGATCGTGACGCTCGCCGACGTCGAGGCGCGCGACTTCCCGCGCCTGCCGACGCTCATCAAGGAGTTCGACCGCGTGCTGGGCGGCGGCCTCGTCGAGGGAGGCGTCGTGCTGATCGGGGGCGACCCGGGGATCGGCAAGTCCACGCTGCTGCTGCAGGCGGCCGCGCGCCTGGCCGAGCAAGGGCCGGTGCTCTACGTGAGCGGCGAGGAGTCGGCGCAGCAGGTGGCCCTGCGCGCGCGCCGGCTCGACGTGAACGCCGCCAAGGTGCAGATGCTCGCCGAGATCGAGCTGGACAAGATCCAGGCGGCCATCGGCCAGCTCAAGCCGCGCGTGGCGGTGATCGACTCGATCCAGACGCTCTACTCCGCGGCGCTCACGTCCGCGCCCGGCTCCGTGGCGCAGGTGCGCGAGTGCGCGGCGCAGCTCACGCGCCTCGCCAAGCAGTCGGGCACCTCGATCGTGTTCGTGGGCCACGTCACCAAGGACGGCGCGCTCGCCGGCCCGCGCGTGCTCGAGCACATGGTGGACACCGTGCTCTACTTCGAGGGCGACACGCATTCGAGCTTCCGCCTCATCCGCGCGTTCAAGAACCGCTTCGGCGCGGTGAACGAGATGGGCGTCTTCGCGATGACGGAGAAGGGCCTTCGCGAGGTCACCAACCCCTCGGCGCTCTTCCTCTCGCAGCACCGGGCCGAGGTGCCCGGCTCGTGCGTCATGGCCACGCAGGAAGGCACCCGGCCGCTGCTCGTGGAGATCCAGGCGCTGGTGGACGAGGCGCACGGGGCCGCGCCGCGGCGCCTCACGGTGGGCCTTGAGCAGAACCGCCTGGCGATGCTGCTCGCGGTGCTGCACCGGCACGCGGGCCTCGCGCTCTTCGACCAGGACGTCTTCGCCAACGCGGTGGGCGGGGTACGCGTGGCCGAGCCCGGCGCCGACCTCGCGCTCACCCTCGCGATCGTCTCGAGCTTCCGCAACCGCGCGCTGCCGGAGCGGCACGTCGTGTTCGGCGAGGTGGGGCTCGCGGGCGAGGTGCGCCCGGTGCAGCGCGGCCAGGAGCGCCTGCGCGAGGCGGCCAAGCTCGGCTTCACGCACGCCATCGTGCCGGCCGCGAACCGGCCGCGCCAACCCATCGAGGGCATCGAGGTGATCGCCGTCGAGCGGCTCTCGGAAGCCGTCGACCACGCGGGGCGCTAGCGCCTCACTTCACCAGCAGCGCGACGAGCAGGCCGGCCGCGACGATCGACAGCACGACGATCGCGAGGATCGCGGGCAGGTTCGAGTTGCGGTTCTCGGGGAAGGGGGCGGGCGAGGCGCTCTCCGGCGCGGGCTGCGTCGTGTAGCGCGGCTGCGGCCGCGCCGCCGCGGGCTCGGCCGTCGCCCGGCCGGCCGCCTCGCGCGCGAGGGGGCTGCCGGGCTCGCTGCGCCCGCGGTAGGCCCGCATCTTCTGCGTGGCGGTGATGTAGTCCTGGAATTGCTCGGTCGGGGTGGTCATCGAGGCGAGGCGCAGCGTCGCGTCGAAGGAATCGAAGGACTGGTCGAGGATGAGCGGCTTGGCGCCTTCCTCCTCGCGCAGGCCCGAGCGGTCGAGCTTGCCGTCGGGCGCCATCGGCACCGTGCCCGTGTCCGCGCCGGGCTCGCCGGGGGCCGGCCGCGAGGGCGGCGGCGCCGCGCGCGCCTTGAGCGCCACGGACGGGCGCGCCGAGTCGAGCTGGCGGCGCACCTCGCGCAGGTCGTCGGCGAATTCCTTCACCGTCTGGTAGCGGTCGTCGACGCTCTTGGCCATCGCCTTGGCCACGATGAGGTCGAGCATCGCCGGCACGTTCCGGTTGTGCGTGGACGGCGGCGGCGGGGAGGTGTTCACCGTCGCGTACATGATCGCGTTCACGTTGTCGCCGTCGAAGGGCGCGGTGCCGGTGAGCGCCTCGTAGAGCACCACGCCCAGCGAGAAGATGTCGGTGCGCGTGTCGAGCGACTTGCCGATCACCTGCTCGGGCGACATGTAGCGCGGCGAGCCCAGGATGAGGCCGGTCATGGTCTTCACGGCGGAATTGGGCAGCCGCGCGATGCCGAAATCCGTGATCTTGGCGATGCCGCCCTTGAGCACCATGATGTTCGAGGGCTTCACGTCGCGGTGCACGATGTCCTGCTGGTGCGCGAACCACAGGCCGTCGGCCACCTGGGCGATGATGTCCACCACCTGCTCGGTGGGGGGCAGCTTCCCCGTGGCGATGATGTCCTTGAGCTCCATGCCCTCGAGGTACTCCATCGCCATGTACGCGACCTGGTCGGTGCGGCCCACGTCGTAGATCGTGACGATGTTGGGGTGGTTGAGCCGCCCGGCCGCCTTGATCTCCTGCTGGAAGCGCTGCTGGTATTCCTCGAGCTCCTGCTTGGAGAGGTTCAGGTTGATCGTCTTGATGGCGACGACGCGATCGATGATCGGGTCGACGGCCTTGTACACGACGCCCATGGCGCCCTGGCCGATCTCGGCGACGATCTTGTAGCGCCCCAGGACCGGGATCATGACGGGCCCTTCGGCGTGGATGCGGCCGGGGAAGCCGGCACCGGCGCGGGCGCGGGCACCGGCGCCGTGCCCGGGGCGGCCGGCGGCTTCGGGCCGGCGCTGATCGCGGGCTTCGCGGGCTCGGCGCGGGGCTTGGCGAGCTTCTCCTTCTCCGCCTGCGCGCGGACCGCCTGCGCCTTGGCACCCGCGAAGGTCTGCTTCCAGGACGGGTGGCCCGACTCGGCCGGCGCGAGGTCGAAGGCCGGGTCGAGCTCGAAGATCTTCAGGAACTGCGTCCGGCAGGCCGGGTAGCGCCCCAGCAGGCACAGGCAGAAGGCCGAGCGCTTGAGCGAGCGCACCTGGTCCTCCTTCTGCTTGAGGCCCTCGCGCGTGGCGGTCTCGAAGAGCTTGAGCGCCTCGGCGAAATCGCCCGCGTCGTACTTGAGGATGCCGTCGGCCAGGGCCTGCTCGGCCTTGTCGAGCGCCACGCGGGGCTTGCCTTCGGCGGCCTGGCGCTCGGCGATCAGCTTCGCGCGCACGTCCCGGTAGACGGGCCCCCAGATCGGGTGGCCGTCCTCGGCCGTGGTCAGGGCGAAGTTCGGGTCGATCTCGAAGGCCTTGCGGAACTCGTCGCGGCAGGGGCCTTCGCGCCCCGAGATGCAATGCACGAACGCCAGGTGCTTGCGCGCGATGCCCTGGTCGGCGCGCTGGAGCAGGCCATGGTCGAGCGAGGCGGCGAGGCTCTTCTGCGCGCCGTCGTAGTCGCCCGTCTCGTAGAGCTTGAGCCCCGTGGCGAGCTGGTCCTTCGCGCGCGCGCGGAGCGTCTCCTCGGTGATCTGCGGCGCCACCGGGGCCGGGGCGGCCGGCGGCACGGGCGCGCAGGCGGCGAGCGCCATCGCGAGGAGGGCGGCCGCGGCGAGCCGGCTGGGCCAGGGGGCTCGCATCAACGGAACGTGTGACGGACCGTGAGTTCGTCGCGCGACTTGAGCTCCAGGGTCTCCACGTGCGCGGCGAAGGTGGTGTTATGGATCTCGATCCGGTACTTGCCCGGCGCCAGCTTGAGCGTCTTGGTCGGCGGGCTCACCCCGCCGGCCTTGCCGTTCACGATCACCTCGCCCCAGGGCCGGATGTCGAGCACGACGGTGGCGGGCAGGATGGCCGGCGTCGCGGCCTTGGCGGCCTCGGGCTTGGGCGGCTCCCCCTTGGCGGCCTCGCCCTTGGCCGGGCCGGCGGGCGCGGGCCCCTTGGCCGCCTCGGCCTTCGGCGCCTCGGGCTTGGCGGCCTCCGCCTTCGGGGCCTCGGGGGCGGGCGGCTCGGGCTTCGCTTCCGTCACCGGGGGCGCCTCGGGCCGGGGCGGCTCGGCCGCCTTGCCCGCCGCGGCCGGCGCGAGCGCAGGCGCGGGCGCCTGGGCGAGGGGCGGGGGCGGCTCCCCCTTCTTCGTCGCCACGAGGAAGGCGAGCACGGCCACCAGCGCGAACAGGCCCGTGGCCACGATCGTGAGCTTGCGCTTGTCCTGCACGAAGTTCGGGACGGTGAGGGTCACGGTGGCCGAGCCCGGCGCGGCGGCCGAGTTCGTGCGCTTCACGTTGGTGCTCGTGGTCGCGGCCCGGTCCTTCATGCTGTCCTTGGCCTTCTTGAGCGCGCCCTCGTGGTGGCCGACCACGTAGATCTCGTGCTCGCGCACGTGCTTGTCGGTGCGCGAGCCCTCGTAGGTGAAGAGCTTGGCGTACTCGCTCGCGAGGTTGGACACCACGTCGTAGTAGGAGCGCGAGACGACGATCTGCCCGGGGCGCGCGAAGCTCATGATGCGCTGCGCGACGTTGATGCCGTCGCCGATGATGTTCGGGTGCCCGTTGATGTCCTTCACGAGCTTCACCGGGCCCAGGTTGATGCCCATGCGCACCGAGTCCTCGCCGGAGGCCTCGACCTGGGTGGCCGTCATGTTCTCGCGCACCATGGCCTCGCGCAGCGAGAGCGTGGTGAAGAGCGCGTCCTCGGGGTCGCCCAGGAAGGACAGGGCCGCGCCGTCGCCGGTGTCCAGGATGATGCGGTCGTTGACCGGGATGTCCTTGATCGCCTCGGACAGGTTGTTCGTGAGGCTGGTCTTCAGGCGAATCTGTTCGCCCACCGGCTTCTTCGAATAGCCGACGAGGTCGATGAAGACGACGCTGCAGATGAACGTCCGGTTTGCCTGATCGAGCATCGAGCGAACAGATGACGGCGTGCGCCGCCCCCCTGACTGGATATAGTTCTTTAAAAAAAAGGACTTACGAGGCGAAGTTCGGGCAACTCCTAGTTTAGCCGATTCCCGGGGGGAACGCCTGTGGAATGCGTCACGATTTGGAGGGGTCCCACGCCGCAGGCCGGCCCCTCGGGACCGAGCAGGCGCAGGTACGCGGGCGCGACCGCTTCGGGCGGCGCGAGGCTCGCCGCGCTCTCGCCCGGATGGCTCTGGCGCCGCTGCGGCGTCGCGATCGGGCCGGGCACCACCACGTGGAAACGCGGCCTGCCCGCATGCTCGCACTCGTCGGTCCAGATTCGCGCGAGCGTGGCGAGGCCGGCCTTCGCGACCGCGAAGGCGCCCCAGTAGGCCGCCGGGCTCGCGCCGTGGGTCTCGCCGGTGAACACCACCGCGCCATCGGGGGCCTCGCCGAGCAGGGGCAGGCAGGCGCGGGTGAGCGCGAAGGGCGCGACGAGGTTCACGCGCAGGTGCGCGAGCCAATGCTCCATCGACTGGTCCCGCAGGGGCGAGAGCGGATCCATGCGCACCGCGCAGTGCACGATCGCGTCCAGGCGCCCGAGGTCGCGGCGCAGCACCTGCGCGAGCGTGTCGAACTCGCGGTCGCCCGCCTGGGCCAGGTCGAGCGGGATCGCGGCAGGGTCGCGCCCGCCGGCGGCGGCGATCGCGTCGTAGGTCTCGGCGAGCTTCTCGGGGCGGCGGCCGAGCAGGGCCACCGTCGCGCCGTGCGCGGCGCAGGCGAGCGCCACCGCGCGTCCCAGGCCGCGGCCGGCGCCCGTGACCAGCACGACGCGATCCTGCAGGAATCGAGCGGGCGCCTCGTAGCGCGCGTCGAGAGGAGGGAGATTCATGGCGTTTCTCGTCGGGACAGGAGCGTGCGGGCGGCCTCGGCCCCGCTGCGGACGGCCGCCTCGAGCGTGGCCGGGTACGGCCCCGCGGTGTAGTCGCCGGCGAGCAGCAGCCCCGCGGCCGGCGTCGCGACGGGCGGGCGGAAGGCGCCCGGCCTGCAGGCGAAGGTCGCCCGCTTCTCGGTGATCACCTTCGTCCAGGAAGGCGCGGGCAGCGGTCCGGCCAGGCGCTCGACTTCGCGATGCACGAGCGCGGCGAGGGCCTCGTGGCCCAGCGCGGCCTGCTCGCGAGAGGCGGAGATGACCGCGGCGACCAGTCCCGCGGGACCGCCGAGCGCGGCGCGGTCGAAGATCCACTGCGCGCAGCCCGCGGCGACACCCTGCATGGGAAAGGGCAAGGCGAGGGGCCCGGGGTACTGGAGGTAGAGGGTCGTGATCGGCTCGTGCTCGATGGCGCCCAGTGCGTGCGCGAGCGGGGCGAGCCCGGGGAGGGGCTCGAGGAGCGCCGCGGCCTCGGCAGGCGCGGTCGCGACGATCACCGCGTCGAAGCGCTCGTCGAGCGCGCCGGCGGCCACGCGCCAGCCGCCTTCGGTCGGCGCGAGCGCGCTCACGCGCGCGCCGAGCGCGACCAGCGCGCCGTGCCCGCGCAGCCAGGCGATCGCGGGATCGGGCAGCAGCGCGGACAGGTCGTCGGCGGGAATGAGCAGGTCCGAGTCCTCGCGCGAGCCGAGCAGGGCGTCGTGCATCACGCGCGCGAAGACCGCGGCATCGGCCGCGTCCGCGGGCGTGTTCAGGGCGGCGACGCACAGCGGCTCCCAGAGCAGCTCGCGCAGCCGCGGCGTCTGCCGCAGGCGCAGCAAGAGGGCGGCCACGGTCTCGCCGGGTCGCGCGGCCGCCTCGCCACCTCGCAAGGCGCCGGCGAAGCGCACGGCGGCGTACCGGTCCGCCAGGCCCAGCCCGCGCGCGGCCACCAGGGCGGCGGCCAGGTGCAGCGGCGCGGGCAGGCGCGGCGCGGCGAACGAGAGCACGCCCGGATAGTGCAGGGCGAGCGGCAGGCGGCGCAGCGCCCCCGCGGGGGCGCCGACGGTGGCGAGGAGCGCGAGCGTCTCGCGATAGGCGCCCAGCAGCAGGTGCTGGCCGTTGTCCAGGCGCGTGCCCCGGTAGTCGACGCGGCGGGCGCGGCCGCCGGGCGTGCGGTTCGCCTCCAGCACGGCCACGCTCGCGCCGCCGCGCACGAGCGCCACGGCGGCGGCGATGCCCGCGTAGCCCGCGCCGACGACGGCCACGCGCAGGCGCGCTAGCCCCGTATCCACGTCTTCCAGGCGATCCACAGCTTGCGGATCGGCGTGAGCGACACCCGCGCCTCGAGCACGGGGTAGCCGCCGCGCCGGATCTCCGCGAGCAGCGTGCGGTAGATCGCCGCCATGATGAGGCCCGCGCGCTGCTCGCGCCGGTCCTCGGGGTGCAGCCGCTCGAAGGCGAGCTCGTAGTAGGACTGGGCGCGCGCGGCCTGCTCCTCCATCATCGCGACGAAGGACGGGCCGCCGCGCCGCGCGAGGATGTCCTCGGCCGTGAGGCCGTGGCGCGCCAGCTCGTCGGCGGGCAGGTAGACGCGGCCGCGCCGGGCGTCCTCGCCCACGTCGCGGATGATGTTGGTGAGCTGGAAGGCGAGGCCGAGCGCCTCCGCGTACTCGAGGGTCTGCGCGTGCCTGTAGCCGAAGATCGAGGCCGAGAGCTGGCCCACGACGCCCGCCGCGCGGTGGCAGTAGAGCCTGAGCGCCTCGAAATCCGCGTAGCGACGGTGCGTGAGGTCCATCTCCATGCCGTCGATGATCTCGTTGAGCCGCGGCCCGTCGAGCCCGCACGGGGCGACGAAGGGCAGGAGCGCGCGCGTGACCGGATGCTGCGGATGGCCGGCCATGAGGTCGGCGACTTCCGTGCGCCACCACGCGAGCTTCGCGCGGGCGACCTCGACCTCGGCCACTTCGTCGGCCACGTCGTCCACCTCGCGGCAGAAGGCGTAGAAGGCCGTGATCGCCCGGCGCCGGTCCGGGGGCAGGAAGAGGAAGCTGTAGTAGAAGCTCGAGCCGCTCGCCGCCGCCTTGCGCTGGCAGTACTCGTCGGGCGTCATCGCCAGAGCGCCCGCCAGAGCACGCGCGCCCAGTCGCCGCGGCCGAGCACGGGCCGGCGGGTGAACACGTCGCCGTGCACCGCGTCGATCTTGTCGAGGATCCGGCAGCCGCCCGCGACGATGGCGCGGATCTCCAGGCCGAAGCGCCCGGGCAGGCGCGAACCGAGCGGCGCCCCCGAGCGCATCATCGCCCGCGCCCGCTGGCACTGGAACGCGAGGAGGTCGGCCCAGCGCCCGCCCGCGTCCGCGCGCCCGATCTGGCTCTCGGGGATGCCGAACCGGTCCAGGTCCTCGCGGGGCAGGTAGACGCGCCCCTTGCGCCAGTCCACCGCCACGTCCTGCCAGTGGTTGGCGAGCTGCAGGCTCGAGCAGATCGCGTCGGACTCGCGCAGGCACTGCGGCTCCGCGCGGCCGGCCAGGCGCAGCATGAGCCGGCCCACGGGGTCGGCCGAGCGGC
>JBGAOO010000026.1:0-23812 GCA_044221765.1 Usitatibacteraceae bacterium
CGCCCCCGGCAGCAGGTAGAGGGTCAGGCCGAGGCCGCCGAACTCGACCGCCGCCACGTGCCCGTCGAGCGCGGCGAGCCGCGGCGCGGCATCGGGGTCGAGGGCGAGCAGGCGCGCCAGCGCCGCCTCGAGGGCGGCGGCGGCGAGCAGCGCCGGGCCCGGCGACACGGTGGACGGGGAGCTCAGAACTTGTACCCGCGGTGCGCGGCGACGATGCCGCCGGTCAAGTTGAAGTACTCGACGCCTTCGAAGCCCGCCTGCTCCAGCATGCCCTTGAGCGTGTCCTGGTCGGGGTGCATGCGGATCGACTCGGCGAGGTAGCGGTAGGCGCCCTCGTCGTTGGCGATCTTCCTGCCGAGCCAGGGCAGCACCGAGAACGAGTACGTGTCGTAGGGCTTCGCGAGCGGCTTCCACACCTTGCTGAACTCGAGCACCAGCACGCGGCCGCCGGGGCGCGTGACGCGCGCCATCTCGGCGAGCGCCTTGTCCTTGTGCGTCATGTTGCGCAGGCCGAAGGCGACCGACACGCAGTCGAACGTGTCCGACGGGAAGGGGAGCTTCTCGCCGTCGCAGATCGCCGGCGGCGCCACGATGCCGTGGTCGAGCACCTTGTCGCGGCCCACGGTGAGCATCGCGCCGTTGATGTCGGTCATGACGACCTGACCGGCGGGGCCGGCCTTCCTCGCGAAGGCGAGCGCGAGGTCGCCGCTGCCCGAGGCCACGTCGAGCACGCGCTGGCCCGGCCGGATGTCCGCCATCGACACCGCGAAGCGCTTCCACAGCCGGTGCATGCCGAGCGACATCATGTCGTTCATGCGGTCGTAGTTGGTGGCGACGGAGCTGAACACCTCGCCCACCTTCGCGGCCTTCTCCCGCTCCGCGACTTCCTGGAAGCCGAAATGCGTGGTCTTGTCGCTCATGACGGATCCCGCGAGGCGCCGGCCTGCGCCAGGCGCGCCAGGTAGCTCTTCCAGCTCGTCTCCTGCTTCTCGCCCAGCTCGTACAGGTAATCCCACGCGTAGAGGCCCGTGTCGTGGCCGTCGGAGAAGGCGAGCTTCACCGCGTAGGAGCCCACCGGCTCGATCGCCTTGATCTCGACCTCGCGCTTGCCCACCTGCAGCACCTCCTGCCCGGGGCCGTGGCCGCGCACCTCCGCCGAGGGCGAGAAGACGCGCAGGTACTCGCACGTCAGCGTGAAGCGCTTGCCGTCGTCGAAGGCCACCTCGAGCAGGCGCGACTTCTGGTGCAGCTTGATCTCGGTGGGGCGGGGGGTCTTGCGGTCCATGGGGGCTGTTCTCGGGGCGGGGGGCGTATTTTCCCATGGAACGAGGGGGCGGGGCGGCGATCCTTGATGGCCCGCCCGGCCGGGGCTACCCTGCTCGGGCGCCGGGGAGGATCGACATGCACACGCACGCGACCGATGCCTTTGGGGGAGCGCGGGGGCGGCGCTTCGAGTTCATGCGCCCGCTGGGCGAGGGCGGCATGGGCCGGGTGTACCTCGCCCGCGACCGCTTCCACCAGCGCGAGGTGGCGCTCAAGGTGGTGCGCGCGGGCCAGGGCGCCGGCGGCGACCGGATGCTCGAGCACCTCTGGCTGAACGAGATGCGCCTGGCCGGGCGCCTGAAGCACCCCTACATCATCGAGATCCACGAGGCCGGCAGCGAGGAGGGCCTCACCTTCCTCGTGATGGAGTACCTGCCCGGCGGCACGCTCGCGGCCTTCACCTCGCCCGAGTCGCTGCTGCCCGCCCCGCGCGTGGCGGACATCCTGTTCAAGCTGAGCCACGCGCTCGAGTACGCCAACACGCAGGGGCTGCTGCACCGGGACGTGAAGCCCGCCAACGTGCTGCTCGCCGCGGACGGCACGCCCAAGATCAGCGACTTCGGCGCCGCCTACCTCGCCGGCGGCGAGCACACGCAGGTGATCGACGTGGGCACCCTCGTCTTCATGGCGCCCGAGCATTTCGAGGGCGCCGAGCCGGACGTGACGCACGACATCTACGCGATGGGCGTGATGGCCTACAACCTGCTCTCGGGCGCCTTCCCCCACCACGCGGGCACCCAGGCCGGGCTCATCTTCGAGAAGCTCAACGGCGACCCGGTGCCGCTCGCCGTGCGCCGGCCGGACCTGCCCGCGGCCCTGCCCGCCGTCGTCGACCGCGCGATCAGCCGCGACCTCGGCGTGCGCTACGGCAGCTGGGCGGCATTCCGCGAGGCGCTCGCGCAGGCCTTCCCGCCGCGGGCCGAGCCCTCCGCCCGGGCGAGCGACAGCGAGCGCTACGAGGCGCTGCGCCGCCTCCCGTTCTTCGCCCAGTTCCCGCCGACGCGGGTGTGGGAGGCGGTGCGCATCGGCACGCGGCGCACCTTCGAGGCCGGGCAGGAGGCGATCGCCGCCGGCTCGGAGGACACCACGCTCTACGTCGTCGAAAGCGGCGAGCTCGACGTGATCCACCACGGCGTGCGCCTGGGCCGCATTCCCACGGGCGAGTGCTTCGGCGAGATCGCCTTCATCGAGGGCACGGAGCGGCCGCGCTCGGCGAGCGTTCGGGCCACCACGCCCGTGACCGCCATCGCCTTCGGCGCCGAGGCGCTCGCGCGCGCCTCGAACGAGCTGCAGGCCGCGATGGGACGCGCGATCGTGCGCCTGCTCGTGAAGCGCCTGATCCGCTCCAACGAGCGCTACGTGCTCGCGATCCGCGCGAAGGAAGCCAGGCCCTAGCGATCGCGCCTCAGCGCGGCGCCAGGCGCCAGAGGGAGGTGACCTCGGCGGCGCGGGCGGCGTGCAGCGGATCGTCCGGGTCGGCCGCCTTCGGGTGCCGGGGCTTCGCGTCGAGCCGGTCCCGCACGACGAGCCCCGCCTGCGCGATGTGCGCGAGCAGCGCCTCGCGCGTGCGCAGGCCCAGGTGCTCGGCGAGGTCGGACAGGACGAGCCAGCCCTCGCCGCCGGGCGCCAGGTGCGCGGGCAGCCGGGCGAGGAAGGCCCTGAGCATCCCGCTGTCGGGATCGTAGATGCCGCGCTCGAGGGACGAGCTCGGCCGCGCGGGCACCCAGGGCGGGTTGCACACGACGAGGCCTGCGCGCCCCTCGGGAAAGAGGTCGGCCCGCACCACCTCGACCTGCCGGTCCAGGCCCAGGCGGGCGAGGTTCTCGCGGGCGCAGGCGAGCGCGCGCGGATCGAGGTCCGTGGCCACCACGCGCGCGAGGCCCCGGCGCGCGAGCAGCGCGGCGAGCACGCCCGTTCCCGTGCCGATGTCGAAGGCGAGGCCGCCGCCCGCCACGGCCGCGGGCAGCGGCGCGAGCGCCACGAGGTCCACGTATTCCTGGCGGATGGGCGTGAACACGCCGTAGTGCGGATGGATGCGTGCCCCCAGGGCCGGGATCTCGATGCCCTTCTCGCGCCACTGGTGCGCGCCGGCGAGGCCGAGCAGCTCGCGCAGCGGGACGAGCGAGTCGCCCTGCGCGGGTCCGTAGGCCTCCTCGCATGCGGCGCGCAGGTCGGGCGCGCGGCGCAGCGGGACGGCGTAGTCCGCCCCCAGCGGGACCAGGAGGGCATTGAGCGTGCGCGCGCGCTGGGCCTGCGCCTGGCGGTGGCGGTGGAAGGCCTCCGCGGGCGAGAGCGGCGCGGCCTTGCCCGCCTTGCGCGGCGGGCGGTCGGCGCGGCTCGCGAGCGCGGCGAGCATCTGGCGCGCGTTCTGGAAATCGCTGCGCCACAGCAGCGCGTTGCCCTGGCACGCGATGCCGTAGGCCACGTCGGCCGTGATCCGGTCGTCGACCACGCTCACGCGCGAGGGCGGCGGCGCGCCGCTCTCGGACCGCCAGAGCGCGGTGCGGGTCTCGCCGCCTTCGCTCCAGCTGAGGCGCGCGGGCTCGCCCACCTCAGAGCTCGTCGTACTTCTTGCTGCTGCCGCGCGACTTCTCCACCGGGTACTTCGCCGCGTTGGCGACCATCTTGCGCCGCGCGCACTCGACCGGGTCGAGGCCGAGCCGGTCCGCCAGGCGCACGAGGTAGAGCAGCACGTCGGCGATCTCCTCCCCCGCCGCGGCGAGCGTCTCGGGCGGCAGCTCGCGGCTTTGCGCCTCGGTGAGCCACTGGAAGGTCTCGAGCAGCTCGCCCGCCTCCACCGCGAGCGCCATGGCGAGGTTCTTGGGCGAATGGAACTGGTCCCAGTCCCGCTCGGCGGCGAAGGCGCGCAGGCTGTCGCGCAGGGGGTCGAGTTCGTTCATCGGGTCGTCCTGTCGGGCGGGCCGGGCCTAGGCCTTGCGCACGAATTCGCTCTTGAGCTTCATCGCGCCGATGCCCTCGATCCTGCAGTCGATGTCGTGGTCGCCCTCGACCAGGCGGATGTTCTTCACCTTCACGCCCACCTTCACGACGAGCGAGGTGCCCTTCACCTTCAGGTCCTTGATCACGGTGACGGTGTCGCCGTCCTGCAGCTCGTTGCCGTTGGCATCGCGCACCACGCGCGCGGATTCACCCGCCGCCACGGCGGCGCCCGGCGCCCATTCATGCGCGCACTCGGGACAGACGAGCTTGCCGCCATCCTCGTACGTGAAGGCGGAGTGGCATTCCGGGCAGGGGGGCAGCGCGCTCATCGCGCCCCGCCGCTCAGCGCCCCGCGGGCGCGCGGCGGCGTCTGCGCGAAGAGCGGGTTCTCCGCCGCGGCGTTCACGATCACCGCGCCGTCCTCCTCGAGCAGCAGGCGCTCGGCCACCAGCGCGCGCGCCGACTGCCGGATGCGCGCGGTGTATTCGTTCAGGCCGCCGGGGTAGCGCTCCTCGAGGGAAGGACGGGCGTCGGCGCGCGCCTCGCGCTCGGCCTTCGTCCGCGCGAAGGGCCGGTAGCTGCCCGCCAGGCGGCAGGTGCCGTTGGTCATGGGCGCGTTGAGGTCGCCGTGCTGGCCCAGGGGCACCTCGAGGTCGGGCAGGCGCACCCCGCCCAGCGAGTTGCCGGAGGCGTCGACCTTCGGCACGAGCACGACGGAGCCGGGCAGGAATTTCGGCGCGGCAAGCACCTTGGGATCGCCGCGGTTGGGCTCGAGCGGCATGAGCCGGCTCGCCGGGGGCAGCGCCTTGCCCCGCACCCACTCGTCCAGGGCCACCAGCTGCGCGCGCAGCGCGGGCGACCAGTCGAGCTGGCCGTGCTCCTCCTCGCACGCCTTGTCCTTCACGCGCTGGTTCATGTGCGCGGCGCCGGCGATGTCGAACATGCGCACGTTGGGCGGCAGCGCCATCTCCGCCGAACCGCTCGCGCCGGTGCGGATGAGCGAGGTGCGCGTGGAGAGGTAGTCCGTGTTCATGTTGGTCACGACGACGAAGGGCGCCGCGCGGTTCCTCGCGAGCACGCGCTCCATCACCGCGGCGTAGGTGAAGGGCTCCTCGTGGACGCCGCGCAGCTCCGCGTTCGCGGGGCCGGGCGTCGCGGCGGCGACCGAGCCCGGGCCCTTGCCCGAGGCGTCGAGCGGCAGGATGCCGGCGGTGCCCGCGACCAGGTGCAGGCCCTCGAACACGAAGCGCCCGCCCACCTCGTTGAAGCCGAGCGCGAGGAAGGTCTTGAGCAGCCTCGCCGTCTGCGAGTAGCCGATGCCGTAGGCGCGGTCGATTCGGCCGGCGAGCGGGTTGCCCGGGGCGCTCCCGCGGCGCAGGTAATCCGCGATGTCGCGCACCGCGGCGAAGCCCACGCCCTCGACGAAGCGCTTCTGCCCCTGCGCGTCGACGAAGGTGGGCGGCTCGAAGCCCTCCGCCAGCTCCCACTGGATCGCCACCACCGAGAAGCCGCGGTCCTGGAGGAACCCCGTGCCCTCGTCGAGGCTGCCGGTCGGGATGGGACGCGCGCGCGGGCTGTTGTAGAAGGAATGCGTGATCGCGCGTCCGCGGTTCACCACGTCCACCAGCAGCGCGCCGTTGCCCGCCGCCGCGGCCTCGGGCATGAGCAGCGTGAACTGCGTGCGGTACGGCACGCGCCCGGCCGCATCGCGCGCGGGCTTGTCGAGATCGGCGATCGGCTCGGTGGGCGCGAGCGAACCGCGCACCTCGCCCTCCACGCGCAGGAACCGGCCGCCGGCGAAGGTGCCGTAGGGCGCGCTCGAGCGGACCACGAGCTCGGTGACCGAGGCGGTCGCGGGCGCGGCGAGGGCCGACAGCGCGAGGGCGAGCGCGGCGAGGCAGGCGCGGGGAGGGGATGGCATGGAGAATCCTCGGGGGTTTTCGCGGGTGTGCGTGGGACGAAAGTCCCACCGCGCATCATAGCGGCCGGGCCGCCCGCGCGGCTAACGATTCCGCGGTTGCCACAGATCAAGGAGGGAGGGGGACCCGCGCGTAGCATCGACCGGAGCATCCCGCGAACCAAGAAAGGGGTATCCCATGGTCGCCCTTCCCCCTCACGCGCCCGTTCCCACGGTCGATCTTCCCAAGACAAGCGCACCGCTTCCCGCCGCCGACTGGATCAAGACCGGCGGCCTCGTCGCCGCCGTCATCGCCCTGGCCATCGTGCTCTTCCTGCCGCCGGCCGCGGGCCTGCCCCCCGCGGGCCAGGTGATGCTCGCGGTGCTCGCCTTCGCCGTCATCGTGTGGATGACCGAGGCGCTCGACTATTCCGTGAGCGCCGTGGTGATCTGCGCGCTCATGGTCTTCCTGCTCGCGACGGTGCCCGACGCCACCAAGGCGGGCGCGACCGCCCCCATGGGCACGAACACCGCGCTGGGCCTCGCGCTCTCGGGCTTCTCCAACAGCGCCGCCGCGCTCGTGGCCGCCGCCTGCTTCATCGCCTCGGCCATGACCACCACCGCGCTCGACAAGCGCATCGCCCTCACCGTGCTCTCGAAGGTGGGCGCGAAGACCAACCGCATCGTGATCGGCGCGATGGTCACCGGGTTCCTGCTCGCCTTCATCGTGCCCAGCACGACGGCGCGCACCGCGTGCCTCATGCCGATCATCATGGGCTTCATCCTCGCCTTCAACGTGGACAGGACCAGCCGCTTCGCGGGGCTGCTCGTCATCGTGACGGCGCAGACCGCCAGCATCTGGAACGTGGGCATCAAGACCGCCGCCGCGCAGAACATGGTGGCGATCGGCTTCATCGAGAAGCAGCTGAAGACGCAGATCACCTGGGGCGAGTGGTTCGTCGCCGCCGCGCCCTTCGCCGCGATCATGACCGTGGCGCTCTACTTCATCATGACGCGCATGATGAAGGCGGAGATGGCCGAGATCCCCGGCGGGCAGGAGACCATCCGCCGGCAGCTGCAGGAACTGGGCCCGACCACCGGCAGGCAGTGGTGGCTGCTCGCGATCATGGTCACGCTGCTGGGCTTCTGGGCGACCGAGAAGGTCCTGCACAGCTTCGACACCTCCTCCACCACCATCGCCGCCATCGGCCTCATGCTGCTGCCGCGCCTGGGCGTGATGACCTGGAAGCAGTCGCAGAAGGGCTTCCCCTGGGGGACGGTGATCCTCTTCGCGGTGGGCATCAGCGTGGGCACGGCCCTGCTGCAGACCAAGGCCGCCGCCTGGCTCGCCAACCTCATCGTGCTGAACCTGGGCCTGGAGAACGCGGGCGCCTTCGCGATCTTCATGATGCTCTCGCTCTTCCTGGTGGTGATCCACCTGGGCTTCGCGAGCGCCACCGCCCTCGCCTCGGCCATCATCCCCATCGTGATCAGCGTGCTCATGGCCATCAAGACGCCCGGCCTGAACATCGTCGGGCTCACGATGCTGCTGCAGTTCGTGGTGAGCTTCGGCTTCATCCTGCCGGTGAACGCGCCGCAGAACATGATCGCCTACGGCACGGGCACCTTCCAGGCGCGCGACTTCATCCGCACGGGCCTCGTGATCACCGCCGTGGGCATGGCCCTGCTGGTGGTCTTCTCGCTCACCTACTGGTCGTGGATGGGCTACCTGGTGAAGCCCGTCTGAGTCAGGGCACGCCGCGCGGGCCGGCCGCTCAGCCGGCCTGCAGCAGGGCCGCGAGCGCGGCCCGGTAGGCCGGCACGGCCTCCCCGGGGCCGGAGACGGTCGTCGCGAGGTCGCGCAGCAGCCCGTCCTTGAGGCCGTACACCCAGCCGTGCACCGCGAGCGGCTGGCCGCGATCCCACGCATCGCGCACGATCGTGGTGAGGCACACGTTCGCCACCTGCTCGATCACGTTCAGCTCGCACAGGCGGTCGATGCGCGCGCCCTCGCCGTGCACCGCGCACACGTGCGCGTCGTGCTTGGCGTGCACGTCCTGGATGTGGCGCAGCCAGTTGTCCGCGAGGCCCACGCGCTGGTCGCGCAGCGCCGCCGCGACGCCGCTGCACCCGTAGTGGCCGCAGACGATGATGTGCCCGACCTTCAGCACGTCCACCGCGAACTGCATGACCGACAGGCAGTTGAGGTCGCTGTGCACGACGACGTTGGCGATGTTGCGGTGGACGAAGAGCTCGCCGGGGGCGAGGTCGACGATCTCGTTGGCCGGCACGCGGCTGTCGGCGCACCCGATCCAGAGGTAGCCCGGGCGCTGCTGCAGCGACAGGCGCTCGAAGAACGCCGGGTCGGCGCGGCGGATGCGCTCGGACCAGGCGCGGTTGTTGGCGAAGAGCTGGGGGAGGGATTTCATGGTCGGGGATCCTTGCGGGGCGCGAGCAGTTCCACCGACACGGGCCTGCCGGCTTTGGTTCCCGGCGCGGGCTTCGGGGTCGAGACCTGGACGACGGCGGTGAAGCCCGCCGTCACCGCGACGGCGAGCGCGGCCACGAGCAGGATGCGGCGCCGGCGCGAGCGCGGCGTGGCTTCGGGCCGCCAGGGGCCGACGGTCCTGTCGAGGGCGTCCTTGATCGCCTGGTCGCGGAAATCCATGGCGCCATCATAAACGCCGGCAGCGGGCACGCGGCCGGCGACGCCAGCCGTCGCGAGGATGTAACCTGCCTGTCATGTCCCCCCCGTAACATCCGGTTTCTTCCCGGTTTTCCAGGCCGCCCATGTCCGCCAGCATCCTCGTCGTCGAAGACGAGCCCGCCATCCAGGAGCTCGTCGCGCTCAACCTCGAGCAGGCCGGGCACCGCGTGATGCGCGCGGACAGCGCCGAGCAGGCCCAGGCGAGCATCCAGGCGGAGCTGCCCGACGTCGTCCTGCTCGACTGGATGCTGCCCGGCCAGAGCGGCATCGAGTTCGCCCGCCGCCTGCGCGGCGAGGCCCGCACCCGCGCCCTGCCCATCATCATGCTCACCGCGCGCGGCGAGGAGGAGGACAAGCTCCGCGGCCTGGAGACGGGCGCGGACGACTACATCACCAAGCCCTTCTCGCTGAAGGAGCTGCAGGCGCGCATCAAGGCGGTGCTGCGGCGCCGGGCCCCGGAGATCACCGACGACGCGATCGAGTACCACGGCCTCGTGCTCGACCCGGCCGCGCACCGCATCACCGGCAAGGGGCGGGACCTGCCCATGGGGCCGACGGAGTTCCGCCTGCTGCACTTCTTCATGACGCACCCCGAGCGCGTCTATTCGCGCACGCAGCTGCTCGACCACGTGTGGGGCGACCACGTCTTCATCGAGGAGCGCACGGTGGACGTGCACATCCGCCGGCTGCGCTCGGCGCTCGAGCGAAGCGGCCACGACGCCTTCATCCACACGGTGCGCGGCAGCGGCTACCGGTTCTCGCGCGGCTGAGCGGGCGGACCGGCCGCTTCCGCGTGGGATACTCGGCCTCTTCCCGGGGCCCCTGCCATGCGCGACTGGATCGGCCGCTTCCTCCTGATCGCCGCGATCGCGGGCACGGCCACGCTCGCGGCCGGCTACGCGCCGGGCCCGGCCTGGGCCGCGGGCCTCGCCTTCGCCGCCTTCCTGCTCGCGCTCGGCTTCGCGCTGCGCGAGCGGGCGCGCCTCGCGCGCCTGGCGCGCTGGCTCGCGCGGCCCGCCCCCGGGGACATGCCGGACGAATCCGGCCCCTGGGACGACCTCTACGCGCGCCTGCACCGCGCTTTCCGGGAGCAGCGCGAGACCCGCGGCAACCTCTCGCACGCCCTCTGGCGCTTCCGCCAGGCGGCCGAGGCGATGCCCGACGGCGTGCTCGTGCTCGACGGCGAGCACCGCATCGAGTGGATGAACCCCGCGGCCGAGGCGCACTTCGGCATCGCCTTCCGCCGCGACCGCGGCCAGGCGGTCACCAACCTCATCCGCCACCCCGGCTTCGTCGCCTACCTCGACTCGCGCCACTACGCCGAGCCGCTGCTGCTCAAGGGCCCGGCCGAGGGCGACCGGATCCTCTCCGTGCAGCTCGTGCCCTACGGCGAGCGCGAGAAGCTGCTGCTCTCGCGCGACGTGACGCGCTGGGAGCGCCTGGAGCAGATGCGGCGCGACTTCATCGCCAACGTCTCGCACGAGCTGCGCACCCCGCTCACGGTGATGCGCGGCTTCCTGGAGACGCTCTCGGAGGCGGGCGAGGCGGACGGCAAGCTGCGCCGGCGCTCGCTCGAGCTGATGACCGACCAGTCCGAGCGCATGCAGCGCCTGGTGGAGGACCTGCTCCAGCTCTCCCGCCTGGAGGATTCGCGCTACCCGCTGCGCGAGGAAGCCGTGGACGTGCCCGCGCTCGTGGCGGCCGTCGTGGCCGAGGGCGAGAGCCTCTCGGGCGGCCGGCACCGCCTCGCCGCCACGATCGGGCGCGCCTGGCTGCACGCGAGCCGCGAGGAGCTGCGCAGCGCCTTCACCAACCTCGTCACCAACGCGATCCGCTACACCCCGCCCGGCGGCCGGATCGAGGTGACCTGGGGCCTGGAGGGTGGCGAGCCGGTGATGCGCGTGAAGGACGACGGCGAGGGCATCGCCCCCGAGCACGTCCCGCGCCTCACCGAGCGCTTCTACCGCGTCGACCAGTCGCGCTCGCGCGCCTCGGGCGGCACGGGCCTGGGCCTCGCGATCGTGAAGCACGTGCTGCAGCGCCACCAGGGCCAGCTCGAGATCGAGAGCGCGCCGGGCCTCGGGAGCGCCTTCGCCTGCCGCTTCCCCGCCTCGCGCCTGGCGCCCGCGGCCGAGGACACGGCGATCGCCGCGGCGCCTCGCGCGTCCCGGGAAGGTGCGGGGCAGGCGCCGCTGGCCTAAAATGGCCGCATGATCGGCATCCTCCTGGTTTCGCACGGCGCCTTCGGCGAGTCCCTCATCCACTGCGCGAGCCATGTCCTGGGCAAGCGCCCGCTCTACGTGCGGCAGGTCGGCGTCACCGTCCACGACGACCCGGACGAGATCCTGCCCGTGGCCGAGGACCTCATCCGCTTCCTCGACCAGGGCCAGGGCGTGCTCGTGATGACGGACATCTACGGCGCCACGCCCGCGAACATCGCCACGCGCCTGCTGCGCCCCGGCCGCGTCGAGGGCATCGCGGGGGTGAACCTGCCCATGCTGATCCGCGCGCTCACCTATCGCGAGGAACCGCTGGAGAGCGTGCTGGCCAAGGCGCTCGCCGGCGGCACCGCGGGCGTGATGCGCATGCCCGCGACCGCCTGAGGAGCCGCGCCCGATGCAGAAGCAGACGGTCACCATCGTGAACAAGCTCGGCCTGCACGCGCGCGCCTCGGCCAAGCTCACCCAGGCGGCCGCGCGCTTTCCCTGCGGCGTCTTCATCACCCGCAACGGCCGGCGCGTGAACGCGAAGAGCATCATGGGCGTGATGATGCTGGCCGCGAGCATCGGCTCGACCGTCGAGCTGGAGACCGACGGCCCGCAGGAGGAGGAGGCGATGGCCGCCCTGGCCAAGCTCATCGCCGACAAGTTCGGCGAGGGGGAATGACATGGCTGCCGAGGGCCACCCTTCCCCCGGCTTCAACGTCTGCTTCACGATGCACGGCATCGGCGTGTCCACCGGCATCGCGATCGGGCACGCGCACCTCTTCTCCGGCATGTCCGCCGAGGTGGACCACTACGAGATCCCGGCGCACGACGTGGGGCGCGAGCAGCGCCGCTACGACCGCGCCGTGCGCGAGGTGCGCGACGAGCTGAAGGAGCTCGCCGAGAGCGTGCGCCACAGCGCGGCCTCGGAGCTCGCGCCCTTCGTGAACGTGCACATGATGCTGCTGGAGGACTCGGCCTTCTCCGAGGTGCCGCGGCAGATCATCCAGGCGCAGCGCTGCAACGCCGAGTGGGCGCTGCGCTCGCAGCTGGACGAGCTCACCGCGCAGTTCGACGACATCGAGGACGAGTACCTGCGCGAGCGCGAGAACGACGTGCGCCAGGTGGCCGAGCGCGTGCTGGGCGCCCTGGCCGGCTCCAAGCGGCGCCTGGCGATCCGGCCCACGCGCGAGGAGGGCGACATGATCCTCGTCGCGCGCGACCTCTCGCCCGCGGACGTGATCCTCTTCCGCGAGCACCCCTTCGCCGCCTTCGTGACGGACATGGGCGGGGCCACCTCGCACACGGCGATCATCGCCCGCTCGCTCGCCATCCCCGCCATCGTCGCGCTGCACCACTCGCGCACGATGGTCCGCGAGGACGAGCTGGTGATCGTGGACGGCACGCAGGGCGTGCTGATCGTGAACCCCGACCGCGCGGTGCTCGCGGAATACCGGCTCAAGCAGAACCAGGCGCGCCTGGAGCGCGACAAGCTCAAGCGCCTGAAGACCGCGCCGGCGGCCACGCTCGACGGCACGGCGGTGCAGCTGCACGCCAACATCGAGCTGCCCTCGGACCTGGACCAGGTGCGCGCGAGCGGCGCCACGGGGATCGGGCTCTTCCGCAGCGAGTTCCTGTTCATGAACCGGCGCGACCTGCCCGACGAGGACGAGCAGTACGAGGCCTACCGGGAGGTGCTCGAGGGCATGCGCGGCCACCCGGTCACCATCCGCACGCTCGACATCGGCGCCGACAAGGCGATCGACGGGGCCGAGCACTCGGCCACCGAGAACCCGGCCCTGGGCCTGCGCGCGATCCGCTACTGCCTGTCGGAGCCGCAGATCTTCAACACGCAGCTGCGCGCCATCCTGCGCGCCTCGCGCCACGGCAAGGCGATGATCCTCATCCCGATGCTCTCGTCGTGGGTGGAGATCAACCAGACCATCGCCGCGGTGGAGCGCGCCAAGGAGGAGCTCAAGGACGAGGGCGTGAAGTTCGACCACTTCGTCCCGGTGGGCGGCATGATCGAGATCCCCGCGGCGGCCATCGCGCTGCCGATGTTCATCCGCAAGCTCGACTTCCTCTCGATCGGCACCAACGACCTCATCCAGTACACGCTCGCGATCGACCGCGCCGACGACGCCGTGGCGCACCTGTACGACCCGCTGCACCCGGCCATCCTCTCGCTCATCGCGGGCGTGATCCGCACCGCGCAGCAGCACGAGAAGCCGGTGGCCGTGTGCGGCGAGATGGCCGGGGACGTGGAGCTCACGCGACTGCTGCTCGGCTTCGGCCTGCGCCACTTCTCGATGCACCCGGCCTCGCTCCTGGCGGTGAAGCAGCGCGTGCTCGGCACGAGCCTGCCGGACATCGCGCCCGTCGTCGCGCGCCTGCTGAAGAGCGAGGAGCCCGAGAAGCTCGCCGCGCTGCTCGCGAAGCTGAACGCCTGAGCGGGCGGCTAGGCCGGCTCCCGGCACAGGTCGGCCATCGCGTCGCGCACGCGGATGGCCTCGCGCGGGATCACGATGGGCAGGACGACCACCGAGCGGCCGGTGGCGTCGCTCGCCTGCAGCAGCCTCAGGTCCAGCGCGGCCTCGCCGGGGCCCTCCTGCCGGATGCCCATGCGGTCCATGCGCAGGTCGACGCTTTCCAGGCGAAGCTGGTCGGCGGCGTGGTCGAGCGTGTCCACGAGCAGGTCGAGGTGGCGCGGCAGCCGGCCGGGCCCGGCCCCGGCCGCGGCGAGCTCGCCATCGACCTGGGCGAGCTTCGCCTCGATCGCGGACGCGCCATGCTCCTCGCCACCGGCCTGCGCCACCGGGCCGCCGCCCGGCCGCCGCGCGACACGCAGCCTCGCGGCCAGCATCGACCGCCTCGCCTCGAGCGCCTGCAGGCCCTCGCCCGCCAGGCCGATGCGCCGCCGGGCGAGCGCGAGGAGCCTGTCGAAGGCGTGGCCGCGCAGGTGGCGCGCATGGTCCGCGGCCGTGGCCGCGGGCGCGAGCAGCCGGTGCCCGTCGAAGCTCACGCGCACCTGCGAGACCTCGCGCTGGACGAGCCCGCCGCGAAGGGCGCAGCCCAGGAAGCGCTTCTCGGTGCGCTGCATGACGAGCAGCGCGTGCACGGCCGCCGTGACCGGGGCGGCGGGCCCGTCCAGGAAGTCGAGCAGCGCGCGGTCGGTGCCCAGCAGGCGCGACAGGCGCTCGGCCGTGGCGAAGAACGCGGCGAGGCGCGCGTCCTCGGCGTAGGTGCGCCCGCTCGCCTCCACCGGGGCGGGCAGGGCCTGCGCGAGCGTGGCCACGTGGTCGATCGCCTTCTCGACGGCCGGGCGCAGGCGCCTGCGGTGGCCCGGGAGGGACCGCACGCGCGGATCCGTCGCCTCGAGGGCGCGGTGCATCGCGGCCTCGACGAGCGCCGGATCGTGCGCGCCCGCCGGCGCGGGCGCCGCGCCCCGCAAGGCCTGGAAGAAGTTCAGCATCGTGTGCCCGGCTGGCCGGCGCGATCGGGTTCGGCCCCGGCGGGCGCGCCTCGCCCGGCGAAACCGGGGACGCGGCGTGCACGCCGGATCCCTTCCCTTCCTAAGACGGCCGGAACGGGGCTTTCTTGAGGGCCGCCCGGCACCGATTGTCGCGTCCGGGCGGCGGCCGTATACTTCCCCCACGCGCCGAATTTGAACTCAGCTTGCGGGCGCGAAATAAATCCGGCTAAAGCGAGAGGCAGGTCTCCCGACGAGAACCCGACCCCGCGAAAGCCGGTCGGGTTTTTTCATCTTCTTGCGATCGACGATGACGACAGCAGCCCCCGGCTCCGTGGGCGAGGTCGCGCCGCAGCGCGCCGGCTTCCTGGAGCCCCTCATCCTCAAGGCGGGCAAGACGCTCGCCTCCTACGAGCTCGTCTACGAGACCTACGGCACGCTCAACGCGGACCGCTCGAACGCCGTGCTCGTGTGCCACGCGCTCTCGGGCAACCACCACGTGGCCGGCTGGCATGCCGACAAGCCGGACAAGACGGGCTGGTGGGACAACATGGTGGGCCCGGGCAAGGCCGTCGACACCGACCGCTTCTTCGTGATCGGCCTGAACAACCTGGGCGGCTGCCACGGCTCCACGGGCCCGGTGTCGGTCGACCGCGCCACGGGCCAGCCCTACGGCGCGGGCTTCCCGCTGGTCACCGTGGAAGACTGGGTGAACTCGCAGGCGCGCCTCATGGACCGCCTGGGCATCGAGCGCCTGGCGGTGGCGATGGGCGGCTCCCTGGGCGGCATGCAGGCGCTGCAGTGGACGCTCTCCTTCCCCGAGCGCATCGCGCACGCGGTGGTGATCGCGGCCGCGCCCAAGCTCTCGACGCAGAACATCGCCTTCAACGACGTGGCGCGCCAGGCGATCGTCTCCGACCCCGACTTCCACGGCGGCAACTACTACGCGCACGGCACCGTGCCCGCGCGGGGCCTGAAGCTCGCGCGCATGCTCGGGCACATCACCTACCTCTCCGAGGACCTGCTGGGCGAGAAGTTCGGGCGCGAGATCAAGGGCGAGGACTACGGCTTCCACTACGAGGTGGAGTTCGAGATCGAGTCGTACCTGCGCTACCAGGGGGACAAGTTCGCGCAGGTGTTCGACGCGAACACCTACCTGCTCATGACCAAGGCGCTCGACTACTTCGACCCGGCCCGCGAGACGGGCGGCGACTTCGCGCGCGCGATGGCGGCGGCGAAGGCGGGGTTCCTCGTGGCCTCGTTCACGAGCGACTGGCGCTTCCCGCCGGAGCGATCGCGCGAGATCGTGAAGGCGCTGGTGAAGGGCGGCAAGCGCGTGACGTACGCGGAGATCGACGCCCCGCACGGCCACGACGCGTTCCTGCTGGACAACGCCCACTACCACCGCCTCGTCGCGGCCTACTTCGACAACGTGGCCGAGGAGGTCGGCGCGGGCCGGCGCCGCGGCCCGCTCGTGGTCGGCGGCACGGAGCTCGAGGAGATGAAGGGCTACGCGGGGGCGGGGCCGACATGACGCCGCGCTACGAGTTCGACCTCATCGCCTCGTGGATCCCCGAGGGCGCGCGCGTGCTCGACCTGGGCTGCGGCGACGGGGAGCTGCTCGCGGGCCTCGCGGCCACCCACGGCGTGAAGGGCTACGGCGTGGAGATCGCGCCCGAGCGCGTGCTCGCGGCCGTGGGCCACGGCGTGAGCGTGATCCAGATGGACCTGGAAAGCGGCCTGTCGACCTTCGAGGACGACGCCTTCGACTTCGTGATCCTCTCGCAGACGCTGCAGGCCATGCGCCGCTCCGACCTGATCCTCGCCGAGATGCTGCGCGTGGGGCGCGAGGGCATCGTGACCTTCCCGAACTTCGGCTACTGGCGCCACCGCCTGGACATCCTGCGCGGGCGCATGCCCGTGTCGGAGAAGCTGCCCTACCAGTGGTACGACACGCCCAACATCCACCTGTGCACGGTGAAGGACTTCGAGGACCTGTGCACGAAGGTGGGCGCGCAGATCCTCGACGAGCGCGTGCTGCACGAGGGCCGCACCGTCACCGCGCTGCCCAACCTGCGCGGCAGCCTCGGCGTCTTCCGCTTCCGCCGCAGGGGCTAGCGTGGCCTGGGCCGGCTTCGGCGTGCAGCTCTTCCTCGCGCTGGGGTGGACGGTCTACGTGATCTTCCTGCCGGCGCTCGCGGCGCAGGCGGGCCTGGACAAGTCGGTGGTGCCCTGGCTGCTCCTGGCCGACCAGGCGATCTTCGCGGCGATGGACTGGGCGCTCGGCGTGGCCGCCGACCGGATGGCGCCGCGCATCCGGCGCCTGGCCAACGCGGTGGCGCTCGCCTCGCTCGTCTCCTGCGCCACCTTCCTCGCCCTGCCCCTTCTCGCGCCGGCGGCCTCGCCCGCGCTCTTCATCGCGGCGACGGTGGTGTGGTCGGCCACGTCCTCGGCGCTGCGCGCCCCGCCGCTCGTGCTGCTGGGCCGGCACCTCCCCGCCCCCGCGCAGCCCTGGGCCGGCGGCCTCTTCATGCTGGGGCTGGGCATCGCGGGGTCCGTCGCGCCCTACCTCGCCGCGCAGCTTCGCGGCACAGACCCCGTCCTGCCCTTCGCGCTCGCCGCCGTCTCGCTCGCCGTGGCAACGCTGGTCCTCACGCGCGCGATGGGCGCCGGCCCGCGCGGGGCCGCCGCGCCCGCCGCGAGCGCGCCCGCCCTGCAAGGGGCCGCGCCCTTCCTGTTCGCCGTGGCGCTGCTCGGCCTGGGCTTCCAGATCCACTTCTCGGTGAACGCGGCGCCCGCCTTCCTGCGCTTCGCCTCTCCCGCGGAACTCGAGAAGCTCATGCCGGCCTTCTGGATCGGCTTCAACCTGCTCATCCTGCCCGCGAGCCTCGTCACGAAGCGCCTGGGCGGCCTCGCCCCGATGGCCCTGGGCTCCGCGGTGGGGGGCGTCGCGGCGGCCCTCGTCGCGACGGCGGGGTCGCTGCCCGTGCTCGTCGCGCTGCAGTTCGTGGCGGGCGCGAGCTGGGGCTGCGTGATGATGAGCGCGGTGGCCGCGGCCCTCGCGATGGGGCGCACCGGCCGCGAGGGCTTCGTGTGCGGCGCGCTGTGGTCGCTCTTCGCGATCGCGGCCTTCACGCGCATCGCGCTCGTGATCGCGCAGGTGCCGCAGGCGCCCGCCTGGCAGCCCGTCCTCGCGTGGGCGCCGGGGGCGCTGTGGCTCACCGCAGGGCTGCTGCTCGCGGCGGCCCTGAGAAGGGAAAGGGGCGGCGCTGCCGCCTAAGGGGACGCGTCCCCGGCTTGCCGGTCCAGCGCGCGCACCGTCTCGCGCTTCCACCAGAGCATCGCGATGCCCGGCAGGGCCACCAGGAAGGTCGCGAAGAAGAACGTGGTCCACGCGAGGCCGAGCTGCTTCGGGTCCGTCGCGTACCCGGCGACCGGTCCCACGTAGACGCGGCCCACCGCGGAGAGCGCGGAGATGAGGGCGTACTGCGTCGCGGTGAAGCGCCGGTCGCACAGCGCCATCATCAGCGCGACGAACGCGGCGGTGCCCATGCCGCCGGTGAGGTTCTCGAAGCCCACGGCGAAGACCATCAGGGCATAGCTCTTGCCCGCCGCGGCGAGCGCCATGAACCCCAGGTTCGACAGCGCCTGCAGCACGCCGAACGCGAGGAGCGAGCGGTACAGGCCCAGGCGCACCATGAGCCCGCCGCCGAAGAGCGCGCCGACGATCGTGGCGGCGAGCCCCATGCCCTTGTTCACGTAGCCCACGTCGTCCAGCGGGAAGCCCATCCCGCGCAGCAGGAAGGCCGTGGTGAGCGAGCCCGCGAAGGCGTCGCCGAGCTTGTAGAGGACCACGAGCGCGAGCATCACCCACGCGCCGGGCCGCGCGAAGAATTCGCGCAGCGGCAGCCACACGGCCTCCTCGAGCGAGCGCGGCGGCACGACCCGCACCTCGGGCTCGCGCGCCCAGAGCGTGACGAGCGCGGCGAGCGCCATGAGGCCCGCCATCACGAGGTAGGTGTTGCGCCAGCCGAGCGCGGGGATGAAGCCCGAGCCCGCCACCAGCACGAGCGCGGCGGCGCCCGAGACGATCATCGCGATGCGGTAGCCCACGACGGTGAAGGCCGCCGCGAGCCCGCGCTGCTCGGGCCGGGCGATGTCCGTGCGGTACGCGTCGAAGACGATGTCCTGCGAGGCCGAGGCGAAGGCGAGCAGCACCGCGAGCAGCGCGATCCACGCGAGGTCCTCGCGGGGCGAGCTGAAGGCCATGCCGGCGATGAGCGCCGCGAGGAGCAGCTGCGTGAGCACGAGCCAGCCGCGCCGGCGCCCGAGCAGCGGGGGCACGAAGCGGTCCATGAAGGGCGCCCACAGGAACTTCCAGGTGTAGGGGATGCCCACGAGCGTGAAGACGCCGATGGTGGCGAGGTCCACGCCCTCGACCGTCATCCAGGCCTGCAGCGTGCCGCCGGTGAGCGCGAGCGGCAGGCCCGAGGCGAAGCCCAGCAGCAGGATGACGGCGAGGTTGCGGTCGCGCAGAACCGCGGAATAGTCGTGCGAGGCCAAGGTGCCCCGAGCATACCGGAAGCCCGGCGCCCGGTACCCCTGGCTACGGGCGTTCGCGCACCGCGTGCATCGGCGCCTCGCCTGGCCCCGCGATCGCCTCCGGCCTGCGCCGCGGCAACGGCAGGATCATCGAGGCCTGGCGGCGGTAGCGCTCGTAGGTCTCGCCGTGCGCCCGGCGCAGGTCGCGCTCCTCGAGCCAGATGCCGATGAAGATGTAGCCGGTGGTGGCACCCGCGAACAGCAGGTGGCCCAGCGTCATTACGGGCGTCGACCAGAAGGCGACCAGGAAGCCGAGCATGATCGGGTGGCGCACGAAGCGGTAAAGCGCGACCGTGACGAACGGCAGCGGCGTGTAGGGCTCGCTTCTCAGGCGCAGGTACACCTGCCGCAGGCCGAAGAGGTCGAAGTGGTTGATCATGAAGGTGGACGACAGGACGATCACCCAGCCCAGCGCGAAGAGCCCGTAGGCGATCGCCCGCGCGGCGGCGCCTTCGGCTTCCCAGAGCGTCCCCGGGATGGGCTGCCATTGCCAGAAGAGCAGGGCGAGCGCGAGGCTCGAGGCCAGCACGTAGGTGCTGCGCTCGACGGACCGGGGCACCAGGCGCATCCAGCGCTCCTTGAACCAGGGCCGGGCCATGACGCTGTGCTGCGCGGCGAAGAGCCCGAGCAGCAGCAGGTCCACGAGCAGGGCCCCGGGCAGGGTGCCCGCCGCGCCGGAGTCGATCGACTTGGGCACGAGCAGGTTGCCCACGAAGCCGATGGCGTAGAGGAACGTGGCGAGGAAGACCGCGTAGCTGGCGGTCCCGAAGAGGAAGGCTGCGATGCCCATGGGCGTCTCCCGTGTCCGGCGCCCGGCCGCGGCAGGTGCGCCGCGGGCTGCGAGGCGCCGGCATTCGAGCGCCAAGGATGGCCGGGCGCGGCCCCGGACGCATGAGGCCGGTGTCCCGGCCGGAGGGACCTGCGGTGGTCGGCGGGCGGGACAGCGGTCCCGGGTGGGGCCGGGAATCGCTAGGCGAGCCCCAGGCCGTGGTTGCGCGCGAGGACGATGGCCTGCGAGCGGTTCTCCACGGCGAGCTTGTCGAAGATGCGCGTGATGTGGTTGCGCACCGTCTTCTCCGACAGCCCCAGGTGCGCGGCGATCTGCGCGTTGTCCAGGCCCCGCGCGATGCGCTCGAGGACCTCGGCCTCCCGGGCCGTGAGCTGCGCGAAGGCCGCGGCGGGCGCGGTGCCCGGCTGCCGCGGCAGGAAGGCGTCCAGCTCCTCGAAGAACCGGCGGAAGGCCGGCTCGTGGGAGAGCAGGATGTGGTTGTCCGTCTCGAGCGTGACCAGGCGCGCCCCGGGCACCAGGCCCGCGAACAGGCGCCCTTCCTCGAAGGGCACGCGCCGGTCGCCGCGCGCGTGCAGGACGAGGGTGGGGCAGCGCACGCGCGCCGCCGACTCGCGCACGTCGATCTCGTACATGGCGCGCAGGATGCGCACGGCGCAATCGGGCGTGGCGGACACGCGCTGCAGCTCGCTCATCGCGTTCAGCTGCTCGAGCGTGCCGCCGGGCATGAAGCCCGTGGAGAAGATCTGCCGGTAGGAGGGGTCGTTCCGCCCCCAGCCGACCTCCACGAGCTTGAGCAGGGCCTGCAGCTCGTCGACGTGCTTCGGGGACAGGCCGCGCTTCATCCAGCCGCGCGCGTAGGCGCCCAGCAGCACCAGGTGCGTCACGCGCTCGGGATGGCGCACCGCGTACTCCACCGCGATGGCCCCGCCCTGGGAATGGCCGAACAGGGCGAAGCGCCCGAGGCCGGCGGCATCGACCACCGCCTCGAGGTCGCGCACCCAGGCCTCGAAGGAGATGTCGGCCACGTCGCGGTCGGAGAGGCCGCAGCCGCGCTCGTCGAGGCGAAGCACGGCGCGGCCGCGGGAGAGCGATTCGATCCAGGGCTTCCAGATCGCGCTCTGCCACTCGTGCTCGAGGTGGGTGAGCCAATGCGGCGCGCGCACGAGCGGCGTGCCGCCGCCCGACATCGCGTAGGCGAGGCGCGTGCCGTCGAAACCCGTGCAGAAGCGGATCTGCTGGCTCATGGAACACCCCGGCCTGGCTGGACGCACGGCGGGCCGCCCGACAGGGGCCAATTCTGGCACATTGTCCGCGCGGGACCGCCGCCGGCCGGGGAACCTCCCGGCCGGCGCCTGTCGAAGCACCACACCCACCGGACGCACGCCATGGCCAAGATCACGAAGACCCCGCAGGAATGGAAGACGATCCTCTCGCCGATCCAGTACGAGGTGACGCGCAAGCACGGCACCGAGCGCGCCTTCACCGGCGAGTACCACGATTGCAAGACGCCGGGCACCTACCAGTGCGTGTGCTGCGGGCAGGACCTCTTCAGCTCCGACACGAAGTTCGACTCCGGCACGGGCTGGCCCTCCTTCTGGCAGCCGGTGGCCCCGGCCGCCGTGGAGCAGAAGGACGACTCGAGCTGGTTCGTCACGCGCACGGAGGTGGTGTGCTCGAACTGCGACGCGCACCTGGGCCACGTGTTCGACGACGGCCCGCAGCCCACGGGCCAGCGCTACTGCATGAACTCCGCCGCGCTCAGGCTGAAGCCGCGCTGACCGGCCGGTTCTCGTAGCGCCCCTCGCCGGAGGGCGGGAGCTTGCCGAGCTTCTCCAGGCGCAGGCGGATGGAGCTTTGCGTGCGCGCGTGGCGGCGCGCCATGTCGGCGATGCCCGCGCCCGCGTCGAACTCGGCGGCGATGGCCTTGTCCTCGCCCTCGTCCCAGGGCTTGCCGAAGTTGGCCGGCAGCCTCTCGCGGCGCCTTTCCTTGTCCACCTCGCGCTGCATGAGGTCGACGGCGGAGAAGAGCGCGCGCAGGGCGCGCGGCTCGGCGTAGGGGCTGTTCTCGGGATACTGCTCGCCGGTGACGGGGTTCACGCCATCGGCCAGCGCCTTCACGATGGGCAATGCGGTATCGAGCTGCATGGGGGGACCTCCGGTTGGGGGCCGCCACGGGGTGTGCGGCCGTCTCCGGAAGAACGCCTACCGCGAGGCGCGGTTGACCTCGGCCTCCAGCTGCGCGCTCACCCAGAGCCAGTCCTCCTCGAGCTTCGCCACGCGCGCGGCCAGCTCGCCGTGGCGGCGCGAGCGCTCGGCCAGTTCCTCGCGGTTCCCGCTCGCGTAGGCCTCCCCGGAAGCGAGCCACTCGTCGAGCTCGCGCTTCTGCGGCTGCAGCTTCGCGATCTCCTGCTCGATGGCGCGCAGCTTCTTCTCGAAGGGCTTCTTCGCGTCGGCGAGCCTCTGGCGCGCCTGCGCCTCGGCGCGCTTCTGCGCCTTGCGGTCGGCGCCCTCGCTGCCCTTCTCGCCGCGCGCGCCGCGGTTTCGGTACTGCCGCGACCACTCGCGGTAGTCGTCCAGGCCGCCCTCGAAGGGCGTGAGAGCGCCGTCGGCCACGAGCCACCACTGGTCCGTCGTGGACTCGAGCAGGTGCCGGTCGTGCGCGACGACGATGAGCGTGCCCTCGAAATCCTGCAGCGCCTGCGCGAGGGCCTCGCGCATCTCGATGTCCAGGTGGTTCGTGGGCTCGTCGAGCACCAGCAGGTTGGGCCGCTCCCAGACGATGAGCGCGAGCGCGAGGCGCGCCTTCTCGCCGCCGGAGAAATCGGCGACGCGCTGGAAGACCTGGTCGCCCCGGAAATCGAAGCCGCCCAGGAAGTCGCGCAGCTCCTGCTCGCGCACCCCGGGCGCCAGGCGCGCCAGGTGCCACATCGCGGATTCCGCCAGGCGCAGCTTCTCCACCTGGTGCTGCGCGAAGTAGCCGATGCGCAGGTCCGGCGAGCGGATGATCTCGCCGGAGACGACGGGCAGCTCGCCCACGATGGACTTGAGGATCGTCGACTTGCCCGCGCCGTTGGGGCCGAGCAGGCCGATGGCCTCCCCGGAGTACACGCTCCATTCCACGCCCGACACCACGGCCCTGTCGCCGTAGCCCACGGACGCCTCCGCGACGCGGAAGAGGAGCTTGGGCTTCACCGGCGGCGGCCGGAACACGAACGTGAAGGGCGAGTCGATGTGCGCCTCGGCGATGTCCTCGAGCTTCTCGAGCGCCTTGATGCGGCTTTGCGCCTGGCGCGCCTTGGTCGCCTTGGCGCGGAAGCGGTCGATGAAGGCCTGCAGGTGGGCGCGCGTGCGCACCTGCTTCTCGTGCGCGGCCTGCTGCTGCGACAGGCGCTCGGCGCGCTGGCGCTCGAAGGCCGAGTAGTTGCCCGCGTAGGTGACGAGCTTCGTCCCGTCGACGTGGACGATGGTGCCGACCACCGAGTCGAGGAACTCCCGGTCGTGCGTGATGAGCAGGAGCGCGCCGGGGTAGCCCTTGAGCCAGTCCTCCAGCCAGAGCACCGCGTCGAGGTCCAGGTGGTTCGTGGGCTCGTCGAGCAGCAGCAGGTCGGAGCGGCACATGAGGGCGCGCGCGAGGTTCAGGCGCATGCGCCAGCCGCCCGAGAAAGAGGACACCGGCGCCGCCTCGGCCTCGGGCAGGAAGCCCAGGCCGGACATGAGCGCCTGCGCCCGGTTGCGGGCGGTGTAGCCGCCGATCTCGTCGTAGTGCGCGTGCAGGTGCGCGGCCTTCTCGCCCTCCTCGTGCGCGGCCTCGGCCTTCGCGATGGCGGCCTCCACCTCGCGCAGCTCCAGGTCGCCGTCCATCACGAACTCGAGCGCGGGG
>JBGAOO010000027.1:0-9658 GCA_044221765.1 Usitatibacteraceae bacterium
GCGCGGCCGGCGTCGACACGTCGGGCATCGCCTCGCCCGCGCGCACGGCGATCGAGGTGCGCACCAGGCCCAGGTCCGAGCAGGGCGAGGGCGCGACGCGCCCCTCGGCGGTGAGCCTTGCGACCTGCGCATGCGTGAGGATCACCACGTCGCAGGCCTCGCCCGCGAGGAACCTCTCGAGGATGCCGCCGACCGCGCCGAAGGTGCCGGCGAGTTCCACGCCGGCCTCGCGCGCGATGCGCGTGGCGATGCCTTGCGCGGCGCCCGCGCTCAGGATGTCCAGGGTCATCGCGCCCTCACCGGTCCGCCTTCGCGCCCGAGAGCTTCACGATGCGCGCCCACTTGTCGATGTCCTCGCGGATGTAGCGGGCGAACTCGTCGGTCGTCATGCTCATCGCGACCGCGCCCTGCTTCGCCCATGCCTCCTTCACCTCGGCGTTGCCGGCGATCTTCGTGACCTCGGCATTGAGCCGCTCGACGATCGCCCTGGGCGTGCCCGCCGGCGCGAGCAGTCCCAGCCAGATGACCGCCTCGTAGCCGGCCACGCCCGACTCGGCCACCGTGGGCACCTCCGGCAGCACGGAGGAGCGCACCCTGCCCGTGGAGCCGAGCGCCTTGAGCTTCCCGGCGCGCACCAGCGGCGCCATCGTGGTGATCGCGTCGAACATCATCTGCACCTGGCCGCCCAGCACGTCGGTGCGCGCGCCGGAGCTGCCCTTGTAGGGCACGTGCACGACGTCCACGCCCGCGAGCGCCTTGAAGAGCTCGCCGGCCATGTGGTACGGCGTGCCCGGGCCGGAGGAGGCGTAGTTCAGCTTGCCCGGCTGCGCCTTCGCGAGCGCGACGAAGTCCTTCACGCTCGCCGCGTTCACCGACGGGTGCACGACCATCAGCAGGTCCGAGTAGTTGATCGGCGCGACGGGCACGAAGTCGCGCAGGAGCTGGAAGGGCCGGTCGGGGATGAGCGACTCGTTCACCGTGTGCGTGTTGGACATGAGCAGCAGCGTGTAGCCGTCGGGCGCGCTCTTCGCCACGCTGTCGGTGCCGACGATCGAGCCCGCGCCGGGCTTGTTCTCGACGACGAACGCCTGGCCGAGCGCCGCCTGCAGCCTCTCGCCCACCGCGCGGGCGTAGATGTCCGCGGGGCCCCCGGCGGCGAAGGGCACGACGATCTTCACGGCCTTGGCGGGCCAGGCCTGCGCGAGGGCGGCGAGGGGCGAGGCGAGGGCGGCGCCCAGCAGGAACGTGGCGAGTGTCTTCATGGGGCTCTCCCTGTCAGGCCGGGCCGGCCGGCCCTTCGTAGGTGCAGGACTGGCCGCAGGAATCGCGGCGGATGGTGACGCGCGCGAGCGCCGGAAAGCGCGGCGCGAGGCGCGCCCAGAGCCACAGGGCGAGGTTCTCCAGGCTCGGCAGCGAAAGGCCCGCGATGTCGTTGAGCATCCTGTGGTCGAGCAGCGCGCGTGCCTCCAGGCACGCCTTCTCCACCTCGCCCAGGTCGGCGATGAAGCCGGTGGCCGGATCGGGCGTGCCGCGGATCGCGACCTCCGCCTGGAAGGAGTGGCCGTGCACGCCGTGGTAGAGGTGGCCGGCCGGGTACCCGGGGAAATGGTGCGCGGCGTCGAAGGCGAAGCGGTAGGCGATCTGCATGGGTCAGGGTATGCCGATGAGCTTGTGGGTCTGGAGCGACAGGCGCCAGCGGGGATGGGCTTTGCAGTAGGCGACGGCGGCGCGCGTGTTGGCTTCGCGCGCAGGGCCGTCCATCGGCTGCAGGAAGAAATGCGCGAAATCGAGCGCCTCGAAGCGCTCGGGCGGCGCCTCCGGCTGCGGGTAGACGAGCTTGAGCTCGTCGCCCGTGGCCTGCGCGAGCGGCGCCGTCGATTTCGGGCTCACGCAGATCCAGTCCAGGCCCGCGGGGGCGGGCAGCGTGCCGTTGGTTTCCACCGCGAGGCGAAAGCCCTTCGCGCGGACCGCGTCGATGAGCGCGGCGTCGAGCTGGAGCAGGGGCTCGCCGCCGGTGAACACGACGAAGCGGTCGCGAAGCCCCGGCGCGGGCCAGGCATTCTCGATCGCCTGCGCGAGCGCCGCCGCGGTCTCGAAGCGCCCGCCGCCCGGGCCGTCGGTGCCGAGGAAATCGGTGTCGCAGAAATCGCATGCGGCCGTGGCGCGGTCTTCCTCGCGGCCGGACCAGAGGTTGCAGCCCGCGAAACGGCAGAACACGGCGGGGGCGCCGGCATTCGCGCCCTCGCCCTGCAGCGTGTGGAAGATTTCCTTGGCGGCGTACATGGGAGGGCGACCATTATCCGGATTTTTGCCGATTCCCCCCTTGACGCGCGCTTTTGCTGCGTGGCAGCATCCAGCCATCGCAACACCCGTGAGTTTTTTCAGAGACATGGACCGAACCTTCATTTCCAAACCGACCAACGACCGACTGCCGGTCGTGGCCTGCCTTTGGCAGGGCCACGGCATGCCGTCCGTCACGGATCGGACCGTCTCCGGGAGAACGATCGGGTAAAGCCGAATTCGTCAGCGAAGAATCCCTCGCCAAGCCCGGAGACCTGAAAAGACTCCGGGCTTTTTGCTTCTGGAACCAGGCAGGCGACGAGGGAGAACGACGATGAACGCAGCGAATGCATTGAAGGCGGCCTGGTGGGCCTGGAAGCCCGCCCGTGCCGTGCGCTTGAAACGTCCCGAGGCGGGCTACGCGCTGTACGAGTCCGAGCGCCGCGCGGGATTGCCGGGGCGGGTGGCCAACGCCCACGCGCGCTTCGAGATCGAGGCCCGCGCGGCCTTGCGGGAATGGTTGATGGTGTAAGTCCCGCCGCGAAGCGATTCGCGGCGGGTGGCAGGAGCAGGTCTCGCCGCCCGGCTTGGGCGGGGAGCGCAACGCGGCCCCGGTCCGGGGCCACTCGGCAACTTCGCGGGCTGTGCGCGGCCCGCCTAACGAAGCATTCGGGTTGCCGCCTGCCGCCGCGCCGAAGGGACGCCTTCGCGCGGGGGGCGGGTACGACGACGGAGCGGCCGGCCTCCCCGGAGGCCGGCCGCGGTCGGAAATGAAGGGGACGGAAGGAAGGGGACAGACACCTTCAGCCTCTCCCTGTGGGTGCAATGTCGAGACCCGACCCATTTCCTCGAAGTGAGCAGATTCGCGGGCTGAAGGTGTCTGTCCCCTTCCTTCCCGTTTCCACCGCGTTTCGCCGCGATCGAAGGCAGAATCGCGCCCCGGGGGCGCCGTCGGTTAAAATAGCAGGCTTCCCTACCGCATCTTCCGGCCAGAAAGCACCGCCATGGCGCAATACGTCTATACGATGAACCGCGTGGGCAAGATCGTCCCGCCCAAGCGCCAGATCCTGAAGGACATTTCCCTGTCCTTCTTCCCCGGGGCCAAGATCGGCCTGCTCGGCCTCAACGGCGCGGGCAAGTCCACCGTGCTGCGCATCATGGCCGGCATCGACAAGGAGTACGAGGGCGAGGCCGTGCCCATGCCCGGCATCAAGATCGGCTACCTGCCCCAGGAGCCCCAGCTCGAGCCCGGCCACAGCGTGCGCGAGGCGGTCGAGGAGGGCCTGGGCGAGGTGCTGGGCGCGAAGAAGCGCCTGGACGAGGTCTACGCCGAGTACGCCGAGCCCGACGCCGATTTCGACAAGCTGGCCGCCGAGCAGGAGAAGCTCGAGAAGATCCTCGCCACCGCCGACGTGGCCTCGATCGAGGCCCAGCTCGAGATCGCGGCCGATGCCCTGCGCCTGCCGCCCTGGGAGGCGCGCATCGAGAACCTCTCCGGCGGCGAGAAGCGCCGCGTGGCCCTGTGCCGGCTGCTGCTGTCCAAGCCCGACATGCTGCTGCTCGACGAGCCCACGAACCACCTGGACGCCGAGAGCGTCGACTGGCTCGAGCAGTTCCTCGCGCAGTTCCCCGGCACCGTGGTCGCCGTCACCCACGACCGCTACTTCCTCGACAACGCCGCCGAGTGGATCCTCGAGCTCGACCGCGGCCGGGGCATCCCGTGGGAAGGCAACTACAGCTCCTGGCTCGAGCAGAAGGGCGACCGCCTGAAGAAGGAGGAGTCCTCCGAGAGCGCGCGCCAGCGGGCCCTCAAGAAGGAGCTGGAGTGGGTGCGCCAGAACGCGAAGGGGCAGACCAAGAAGAACAAGGCCCGCCTGCTGCGCTTCGAGGAGCTCAACTCGTACGAGTACCAGAAGCGCAACGAGACGAGCGAGATCTTCATCCCCGTGGGCGAGCGCCTGGGCAACGAGGCGATCGAGTTCGTGAACGTCTCGAAGGGATACGGCGACCGCCTGCTCATCGACAACCTCTCGATGAAGGTGCCCCCCGGCGCCATCGTGGGCATCATCGGCCCCAACGGCGCGGGCAAGTCGACGATCTTCCGCATGATCACGGGCAAGGAAAAGCCCGACTCGGGCGAGGTCAAGATCGGCCACACGGTGCAGCTCGCCTACGTGGACCAGTCGCGCGACTCGCTCCCGAACGACAAGAACGCCTGGGACGCGATCTCGAACGGCCAGGACATCCTCACCATCGGCAAGTTCGAGATCCAGTCGCGCGCCTACCTGGGCCGCTTCAACTTCAAGGGCCAGGACCAGCAAAAGCTCGTGGGCAACCTCTCCGGCGGCGAGCGCGGCCGCCTGCACCTGGCCAAGACGCTGCTCACCGGCGGCAACGTGCTGCTGCTGGACGAGCCCTCGAACGACCTGGACGTCGAGACGCTGCGCGCCCTGGAGGACGCGCTCGCCGAGTTCGCCGGCTGCGTGATGGTGATCTCCCACGACCGCTGGTTCCTCGACCGCATCTGCACGCACATCCTCGCCGCCGAGGGCGACTCGCAGTGGTACTTCTACCAGGGCAACTACCACGAGTACGAGGAGAACAAGCGCGAGCGCCTGGGCGAGGAAGCCGCGCAGCCGCACCGCCTGCGCTACAAGGCGCTCAAGTAGCGCCCCGGCCGCGGCGAGGACGGCGGGCCCCCGCGAGGCGGCCCGCCGTTTTCATTCAGGCGCCGGCGCGAGAGAGCCGCGCCTGCGCGAGGAGCGCCGACACCACGAGCGCCGCGCCGGCCAGCTCGGCCGCGCCCGGCACGGCGCCGCGGGCCGCGCCGATGAGCAGCGCCGACACCGGCACGAAGTTGATGAAGACGATGCCGTTCGCCGCGCCCAGCGAGCGCACCCCGCGGTTGAACGCGAGGGCGGCGAGCACCGTCGGGATGAGCACCACGTAGAGGAGCGCCGGGCCCGTCGAGGCGAGCGCGGCCGCGTCGGGTTCGTGCGCCCAGCCCAGGAGCGTCGCCGCGAGGGCGACCGCCAGCAGGCCGGGCAGCGCGAGCACCGCGGTGAACGCGGTGTACTCCACCACGGTGAGCTGCGGCAGCGAGGCCTGGCCGCGCGTGTACAGCACCCATCCCAGCGTGCCCAGCAGCACCACCAGGTCGCCGCGCCAGGCGCTCCCGCCCGCGGCGCCGCCCGTGGCGAGGCCCGAGACCAGCGCGACGCCCGCGATCGCGAGGCCGGCCACGCCCCAGGCCCAGCCCGGCGGCGTGCGGCGCTCGAGCGCCGCGCGCAGCAGGAGCGTGGTGACGGGCATCGTCGCCATGATCACGGCGCCGTGCGAGGGCGCGGTGTGCGCCAGGCCCGCGAAAACGAGGATGCTGAAGAAGCCGTAGCCGAGCATCCCGTAGGCGAAGAGCGGGCGCAGGTGGCGCCGGGCGAGGCACCAGCGCACCGGGCCCTGCCAGGCGAGCACGGCCACGAGCACGAGGGCCGCGCCGGCGTAGCGCAGCGCGGTGAACCAGTAGGGGTCGAGCGAGGCGACGACCAGCTTGCCGACATGGAAGAGGCTGCCCCAGGCCGCGGTGGCGGCGAGCAGGGCGGCGACGGCGGTGGTGCGCGAGGCGGGCTTCATGCGGGGCTCCCGGGCGGTTGTCGAGGAGGGCGAGTCTGGGCGGCGCGGCGGCGCCGGTCCATTCGCATCTTCGGAAGGCGGGGTTCGGAAAGGACGAATGCAAGCGCGCGCGAGCTCGGCGAGAATGCCGCCATGGAGCTCTACCAACTCAGGACGTTCGTCACCGTGGCGCAGGAGGGCAACCTCACGCGCGCCTCCGAGAAGCTCTTCACGAGCCTGCCCGCCGTGAGCGCGCAGGTGAAGGCGCTCGAGGAGGAGTTCGGCGTGCAGCTCTTCCGGCGCACCGCGCGCGGCATGAGCCTCACCGAGGCGGGCACGCGCCTGCTCGCCGAGGCGGGCCGCACGCTCGAGGCCGCCGGCCGCGTGAAGGCGGCGGCGGCGCAGGTGCGCGGCGAGGTGACGGGCTCGGTGCGCATGGGCACGGTCACCGACCCGCTCTCGCTGCGCCTGGGGGAGGTGCTGGTGCGCCTGGCCGAGCGCCATCCGGGCCTCACGATGCGCCTTTCGCAGGCCATCTCCGGCGTCGTCCTGGACAGGCTGCGCCAGGGCGAGCTCGATTGCGGTTACCTCCTCACCGAGGAGCAACCGGCCGACCTGGCGCTCGAGCGCCTCGCGCCCCTGCAGTTCGTCGTGGGCCTGCCCGCGCGTTTCGCGCCCCGCGCCGCCGCCCTCACGCTGGCGGAGGTGACGGCGCTGCCGTGGGTCGCGATGCCGCGGCAGTGCGCCACGCGCGCGCACCTGGAGCGCCTTTTCCGGGAGGCGGGCAGGGAGCCGGACGCGAAGCTCGCCGCCGACACCGAGTCGAGCGTGCGCAGCATGGTGGCGAGCGGCATGGGCGCGGGCCTGCTGCGGCGCGACCAGGCGGCGCAGGCCGAGCGCGCGGGCGAGCTCGTCGCCTGGCCCGCGTGGCACGGCGACACGTGGCTGTGCTGGGCCTCGCGCCCGGGCGAGGCCGACGGCGGCGCGGTGGGCGCGGTGCGCGAGGCCGTGCTCGAGGCCTGGCGCCCCCGCCCCTAGCGAGCCCGGCTCAGGGCGACGCGAAGAGCCTTCGCGTCGCCTCGCCCTTCGCGCCGTCCACGAACGCCTTCGCGTCCTGCGGCAGGAGCAGGCGGTCCTTCACCAGCGCCTGCGCGGCGCGCTCGACCTCGGCCACGTACTTCGCGTGCGTGCCGTAGCGCTCCTCGAGCGAGGGGCGCGGGTCGCCCTTGAGCAGCCGCCCGGCCTTCGTGCCCTCGAAGGGCAGGAACATCCCGTCGCGGTCGCAGAGCTCGCCCACGGTGTAGGGCTCGCGGTAGAAGTTCCAGCCCGTGTGCGTGGCGAGCGGCGCGGCGATGTCCGGCAGGCGGATGCCGTCGACCTCGTTGCCGTCGCGGTCCACGCGCGGCACGAGCGAGGCGTAGCCCTTGCGCGGGTCGGACACCGGGTGCACCCAGTCGGCGAAGGTCTCGACGCGGTTGGTGAAGGTGGCCACCTGCACGCCCGGGATCGCCGGGAAGCCCGACTTCGCCGCGTCGACGAGCGTGCCGCGCGCGAGCGTGGGCACGCGCGAATCCGGCGGCGGCACGCCGCGGCTCACCCAGTCGTCCAGCGCGACCAGCAGCGCGCGCAGCGCCGGGGCGGAGGAGTGCGGGTTGCGCGGCTGCGCGCAGGGGCCGTTGTCGGCCTTGAGGCCGGTGCGCCCGCCGTGCTGCGTGCCGGCCACCAGGAACACGCGCGCGTTCGCCGGCAGCTTCGCGTCGCGCCGGCCGAGCGGGTCGGTGTGCAGGAGCGAGGCGCCCTTCTGCCAGTATTCCGTCGAGGTGTTCACCTCGATGAGGCGCGGGTCGAAGCCGTCGCCGCGCAGGAGCGAGCCCTTCTTCCCGCTCACCGGGTCGGCCATCGCCGCGGCGCTGAACGGGAACTCGTTCTCGGGATAGGTGTGGTCCTCGTGCTGCGTGTTGGTGCGCGCGGGCATGCCGAAGGCCGCGTTCATGAACACGCGGCCCGCGCCGGCGATGTGGGAGAGCACGCCGTCGAAGACCGGGCGCGCCTGCTCGTCCTGGTTGAAGCCCTGCGCGATGTGGTCGCGCAGGTACCGCCCGCTCTGCGAGATGCCGATCGCGTAGGCGTACTGGATCGACAGGCCCGCGGGGTTCCAGCGACCCTTCGCGTCGCGCGCCTCGTGGCGCAGGAAGGAGACGAGATCGCGCGTGCCCGCGTAGCCGATGCCCAGCACCTTCGGGTTCGTCGCGGGGTAGTGGAACTCGTAGAGCGAGCCCGGCGCGGGCTTCGTGCCCTCGGGCAGCAGCCGGATCGTGCGCGAGTCGACCCAGGCCCAGCCCGAGGCGGGGATCTCGCGCGGCGGGTCGGACTGCTTGCGCCGCACGGTGAGGCGCGAGCGGGCCGGGTCCCGGTCGGCCGCCTCGTACGCCAGGCGCAGGGTGTCGCGCAGCGGCGAGCGCGTGCCGTTCACCAGCTCGTCGCGGATCACGCGCACGAGGGGCTTGCCGCCCTCGGTCGCGACGGGCGCCTGCATCGCCATGCCGTTGCCCGTGCGGGGCGCATCGGGGTCCCAGCCGTTCCAGACGATCGTGTAGCCCTGCTCGAGGAAGAGCGCGTTGCCGGCGTCCGCGGGCTCCTTCGGGTCGTTGGCGCCGGCGCCGGGCGCATCGAGCACCCAGTGCAGGATGAACTTGCGGCCGCGGTTGGTGACATCGAGCAGGAGCCGGCGGTTGCCCTTCTGCGGGTCGGCCGGGCGCAGCAGGTCGATGTCGATCTCGTACGCGACCTTGCCCGCGGCGTTGCGCGGCGCCTTGTCGAGGTTCTCGATGACGCGGTTGCGCGGGTCGGCGGGATCGAGCTCGCCGCGCGCGATGCCGGTGAGGCGCTCGTACGGGCCGGCGGCGCCGAAAGCCCGCCCGCCCGCGAAGGGCACGGTCTTCTCGATGACGATCTCGGTGATCGCGCCGGCCGCGGGCAGGGCGGCGAGCGCGAGGGCGAACGCAAGGGCGGGGCGGTGCATGGGCTTCCTCCGGTGGGGATCGGGCGTCCTCGACCGGGGCGCTGGGACGCACGCTAGCAGAGTGCGCGCGGCGCCGGCAACGAGGCCGGTCAACGGCGCCGGGCGGCGCTCTCGCGCAGGAAGGCGGCGATGCGCGGGGCGAGCGCGGGCACGATGGGCAGGGCCGGGTCGGTGTAGCCCTGCATCTGCGAGGCCGGATCGGCGCCCACGATCTTCATCACGTGCGACATGTCCGGCACGATCCAGCGCTGCGAGTGCTTCGCGGCGGCGGCGAGCGCCTCGGCATCGGCCACGGTGACCTGGATGTCCGCCGTGCCCTGGATCACGAGCACCGGCAGGTCCAGCTTCGCGTAGGCCTCGACCGGCGAGTGGCGGAACCAGGAGACGAGGTAGGGCTGCACGCTCGGCCGGAAGAGCGCGGCGAGCTCGGGCGGCGGTTTGGCCACCGTCTCGCCCTTCTCGAGCGAGTCCAGGATGCGCCCGGTCTCCTGCCAGAGCGGGCCGGGGAGCTTGGGCTCGAGCTGCGCGCGCAGCCCGTCCGCGGCGCGGCGCGAGAAGCCCGCGATGGAGACGAGCGCATCGGGCGGCGTGCGCGCGGCCGCGAGTGCCGCCACGAGCGAGCCCTCGCTGTGTCCGATGACGACGATGCCGGCGAAGCGCCGGTCGCGGCGCAGCTGCGCGATCCACGCGGCGGCGTCCTCGACGTAGTGCTCGAAGCGCAGGTCGGCCTCCTTCGGCCCGGGCGCC
>JBGAOO010000027.1:9666-23700 GCA_044221765.1 Usitatibacteraceae bacterium
CCCGGCCGCCGCGCTGGCGGCGACGCCGCGCTTGTCGTAGCGCACGCTCGCGAAGCCCTCGGCCTCCAGCGCGTCGGCGAGCTGCCTGTAGCTGTCGCTCAGGAACCGGGGCGCGTTGCCGTCGCGGTCGGTGGGCCCGGAGCCGGCGACGATGAGCGCCACGTGGAACTTGCCCTTCACCGCCGGCAGGCGCAGCGAGCCGTGCAGCGTGCCGGTGGGCGTGGCGAGCGTGACCGGCGTGTCCGCGGTGGGCTGCGCAGGCGCGGCGAAGGCGAGGAGCGAGAGGCAGGCGGCGAGCAGTCGCCTCATGGCCGGTGGAGCCCCGCGCGGCACGCCATGGGGAAGCCGCGCCGCTAGAGTCGCCGGTCCATGCTGCGCAGGCGCGCGGCCATCACCGCCATGATCTCGATGGCGAATTCCGGCTTCTCCTGCACCAGGGCCTTGAAGCGCGCCGCGGTGACGGGCACCAGCACGCAGGCGGTGAGGGCGGTCGCGGTCGCGCTGCGCGGGGCCGCGTCGATGAGCGCCATCTCGCCGAACACCCCGCCCTTCACCACCTTCTCGAGGGTGCGCCCGGTGACGGAGAGCTTCACCTGGCCCTCGAGGACGACGTACATGACGCGCCCCTCCTCGTCCTCGTGGAAGATCGTCTCGCCCGCCTTCACGGACTTGGTCTCGGATTCGTTGCGGAAGAGGTCGAGGGTCGGCATGGCGGGGTCGGCGGGTGGCGGCGCGGCGCGCGCAGGGTGCGTGGCCCGCCATGATGCGCCAGGGCGCCGGGGCCGGGAAGGGGGCCGGGCGGATACAATGCCGGTGCCGAATCGCCCGGCCCGCCCGCCGCATGGCCCAACCCGCCCCCGTCCACGCCAACGTCACGCTCCTTCGCATCCCGCGCTTCGGCGACCGCACCGTCGCCGAGCAGGCGGCGGCCAAGGAACGCCTGGAAGGGCGCGTGCGCCTCGCGCTCGCGGGCGTGCCGGTGGACGAGCGCATCGTCCTCGACGCGCCCGACGGCGTGGGCATCGCCGACTTCGGCCTGCCCGCGCGCGCGCTCGATCTCGCGCAGGCCCTGCGCGCCACGCCCGGCGAGGAGGCGCTGCAGGTGGGCCTCAACCACGGGCCCATCGCGCTCAGCGCGCGCGATGCCACCGGCAAGGTGTTCGGCGACGGCATCACGGCCGCCGCGGCCGCCGCGCGCTTCGCCTCGCCCGAGCGCGTCTTCGTCACCACGGGCTTCGCCCGCATGCTCGCGGCGACGGCGCCCGCGCGCTCGGCGGAGCTGGCCCCCGCCGGCGAGTTCACCGATTCGCGCGTGCGCATGCACGCCTTCTACACGCCCGAGCCGGCGCGGCTCGTCGCCCGGCGCAACCGCCTGGCCGCCTACGCGCTCTCGGGCATCCTCGCGATCCTCGTGCTCGGGGTGATCGGCCGCGAGGCGAGCCGGCGCTACTTCCCGCCGCGCCCGGCGGTGGTGGAGTTCGAGGTGCGCCCGCGCGGGGACATCTTCGTGGACGGCCTCTCCTACGGGAAGTCGCCGCCGCTCAGGGAAGTGGAGCTGCCGCCGGGCCGGCACCTCGTGGAGGTGCGCAACCCGGGCTATCCCACGCTCGCGATCCAGGTGAACCTGAACCCGGCCGAGCACATGACGGTCACGCACACCTTCGCCTCCGCGCCGAAGAAGCCGGAGAAGAAGGAAGGCTTCCTCGACGGCCTGCGCCGGAAGCTGCCGTGGTGAGCGAGAACGCGCCCCTGCCGCCGCGCTTCGGCCGCTTCGAGGTCGTCGCCGAGCTCGGGCGCGGCGCGATGGGCGTGGTGTACCGCGCGGTCGACCCGGCCCTGGAGCGCGTGGTGGCCATCAAGACCGTCGCGCTCACCGGCGAGGAGGCCGAGCGCTCGCAGCACGAGGCGCGCTTCCTGCAGGAGGCGCGCGCGGCCGGCAGCCTCGCGCACCCGTCGATCATCACGGTGTACGACGTGGGCCGCGAGGGCGACCTCGCCTTCATGGCGATGGAGCTGCTCGAGGGCCAGGAGGTGCGCGACCTCATCCACGCCGGCGGCCTCGCGCCCTCGCAGGCGGTGGAGATCGCCGCGCGCGTGGCCGAGGGCCTCGCCGTCGCGCACGAGGCGGGCGTCATCCACCGCGACGTGAAGCCCGGCAACATCATGGTGCTCACCGACGGGCGCGTGAAGATCATGGACTTCGGCATCGCGCGCCTGAACGACCCGGGGGTGAAGACCTCCACGGGCCTGCTGCTGGGCTCGCCGCGCTACATGGCGCCCGAACAGCTCGCCGGCCGGGCCTACGACCACCGCGCCGACATCTTCGCGCTGGGGATCGTGCTCTACGAGATGCTCACCGGCGCGACGCCCTTCGGCGGCGCGGACCTCACGCAGCTCATGTTCCAGGTGATGAACTCGGCGGCCGTGCCGCCGAGCCACCTGAACCGCGCGGTGCCGCCGGTGCTCGACTACATCCTCGCGCGCGCGCTCAAGAAGGAACCGGACGAGCGCTACGGATCGGCCACGGAGTTCGCGGCGGACCTGCGCGATGCGCTGCCCGAGGTGATCCAGGCGGAAGCGCAGGCGGCCGCGCGCGCGCAAGCCGAAGGCACGGGCGAGCGCACCGCGACCGGGCTCGAGGGGCATGGGGAGGAGTCGCCCGGGGGCACGCCCGTGCTCACCGACGGCGAGGACCTGCTCGAGCTGCGGCCCTCGCCGCGTTTCGACAGCGTCGAGGGGCTCGCGCGGCTGGCGGTGCTGCCGACGGACTCGGAGTCGACGCGCTCGCGCGCGGGCTGGACGGCGCCGAAGGGCTTCGCGAGGCCGCCGTGGTGGCGGCGCATCGACGTGCCCTTCGGGATCGTGGCCGCGAGCTATGTCGTGGCCGCGATCGTGGCCGTGGCCATCGTGGCCCTGTAGCCGAGCGGGGGATCGCGCTCAGCGCGGGGCGATGGCCCGCCCGTCCGCGTCGGAGACGACCATCTCGACGCGCCGGTTGAGCTGCCGGCCCTCGGCGGTGCCGTTGCCGGCGACCGGGTAGGATTCGCCGTAGCCGCGGGAGGTGATGCGCTCCGCGCTCACGCCCATCCCGAGCAGGGCCGTGCGCACGGCATCCACGCGCCGGTTCGACAGGTCCTGGTTGCTGCCTTCGCTGCCGACGCTGTCGGTGAAGCCCTCGATGAGGACCCGCCGCTGCGGATACTGGCCGAAGAAGTCGGCCAGCTTCTGCACGCTCCTCACGCCGCCGGAGCGCAGCTGCGCCTGGTTGGTGTCGAACAGCACGTCGCCCAGCGTGATGACCAGGCCCCGGTCGGTCTTCTTCGCCTCGAGGTCGCGAAGCTGCGCCTCGAGCTGGCGGGCGCGGCCCTCGGCGTCCTCGGTCTGCTGCCGGGCGTCCCGGGCGTTCATCACCGCGTCGTTCGCGGCCTGGCGTTCCTGCATCGCCAGGCGCTGCGCGGATTCCGCGCTGCGCTGCGAGGCCTCGGCGCTTCGCGAGGCCGCTTCCGACTGGCGCTGCGAGATCGCCGCGCTGCGCTGGGCGGATTCCGCCTCCTGCGTCCGCGCCGCCAGGCGCACCGCGTCGCGATCGGCGCTGGCATTGGCCACCGCCAGCTCCGCCGACTTCTGCGCGGCCGTCGCGCGCGCGATGGCCACCTGCTGCTTCGCCACGTAGGCCAGGTGATCGACCTGGACGGGCCTCTCGCCCTTCGCCCAGGCACGGTCGGCCTTGTCCAGCGACTCGCTCGCCTGCTTCAGCTCGCCCGCGGCCAGGGCGGTGACTTCGGGGTTGGCCTGCGCGTTGCCGTAGTCGCTTCGCGCCTGGTCCAGGAGGGAATTGTTCGCCGGCAGCGAGCTGCAGCCGGCCAGGAGGGCGGCGGCAACGAGCGTGACGAGCAGGATGCGGTTGTTCTTCATGGTCTGGGTCCTCGGTTCGCGTTTACCTGCTCTTGCGGCTGATCTCTTCGCGCAGCACGCGGATGTCCTCGCCCATCACGAGCGCGGCCTTGCGGGCCTTGGCCGAGTCCGCCACCTTCTCGGCGAGCCTCGCGTCGACCTGCGCTTCCTCGGCCAGCCAGCGGGCGTTCTCGTAGTCTTCCTTGTCCATCGCGCGGCCGGCGCGGTCCATCTTGTCCTGCGCGCTGCGCATCTCCACCGACGCGTACTCGCTGCCGCCCGCGCTGACGGCGTTGGCGATCGCGGCCTTCGAGACCGCCATCTGCTCGGTCGGCGCCGGCAGGCTCGCGCATCCGGCCAGGGCGATCGAGACGGCGGCGACCGCAAGCAGCGTGCGCGATCGCGGACCACGGGTTGTCATGTTCATCATCTGGTTCCTCGGCATGGGTCGCACGCCTGGGCGTGCCTGTTCGGAAGCTGCAATCTGCGCCGGGGGGCGGCGGGTGTCCGTGCGCGGCCGAACATAGCCCCGATCCGCCGGCGGAAAGCGCGGGCGCCCGTCATGGCAGCGGCCGGGCGCGCGGGTTAGTATCCGGCGGTCGCTCCCCGGCCCCGGCCGAAGCCCACCCTCGAGGAATCGACCATGCGCAGACGCGAATTCCTGCTGGCCGCCCCCGCCCTCGCCCTGGCGAGCGGGCCGGCGCGGGCGCAAGCCTACCCGCGCAAGCCCATCCGCTACATCGTTCCCGTCGCCGCCGGCGGCGGCAACGACATGATCGCCCGCACCGTGACCGAGCGCTGGGGCAAGCTGCTCGGGCAGCCGTTCGTCGTCGAGAACATCGGCGGCGGCGGCGGGGTCGTCGCCTGCCAGGCCACGATGCGCGCGGCGCCCGACGGCTACACGCTGATGCAGGGCTACGTCGCCACGCACGGCACGAGCCCGGCCACGCGCACCGTCCCCTACGACGCGCTCAGGGACTTCACGCCCATCGGCATGATCGGCGGCACGCCCAACGTGCTGGTCGTCGGGACGGCCGTTCCCGCGAGGACCTTCAGGGAGTTCCTGGACTTTCTCCAGAAGAACCCCGAGTCGGTGAGCTACGGCTCCGCGGGCCAGGGCTCGCTCACGCACCTCACCATGGAGCTGTTCAAGCAGCAGGCCGGCGTGAAGATGGTGCATGCCCCGTATCGCGGGATCGCCCCCGCGCTCACCGACCTGGTGGGCGGGCAGACGCAGACCATGTTCCCGGGGCTCGCCGCCGCGCTGCCCTACCTGCGGTCGGAGCGCATCCGCGCGCTCGCGGTCACCGGCATGGCGCGAAGCAGCCAGATCCCGGACGTCCCCACGCTCGAGGAGCTCGGCTTCAAGGGGTTCGACGCGATGCAGTGGTACGGCTCGGTCGGCCCCGCGGGCATGCCCGCCGAGGTGGTGAGGCACCTCAACGAGACCCAGGTGGAAGTGCTCAAGTCCCCCGAGCTGCGCCAGAAGCTCTCGGTGGAGGCGGTGGAGCCCATGCCCATGACGCCGGAGGCGTTCGGCCAGTTCATCCGCCGCGACATCGACCGCTGGACGTCGATCGCGAAGGAACGCGGCATCCGCCTGGACACCTGAGTCCCCGATCCCCGCAAAGGAATGCCGTGACCATCGCCCGACTGCTCGCCGCCCTCCTGCTCGCGTGCCCGCTGGCCGCGCAGGCGCAAGGGGCCTACCCGACCAAGCCCATCCGCATCCTGGTGGGATTCGCGCCCGGCGGCGGCACGGACATCATGACGCGCATCGTCGCGCCCCGGCTCGCCGAGAAGCTCGGCCAGCCCGTGGTCGTCGACAACCGCCCGGGCGCCGGCGGCAACCTCGCCACCGAGGCCGTCGCCAAGGCGGCGCCGGACGGCTACACGCTGCTCATGGGCACGATCGCCGCGCTCGCCGTCAACCCGAGCCTCTACAAGGACCTGCCCTTCGACCCGGTGGCGGACCTGGCGCCGATCTGCCTGGGCGTGTCCCTCGCGAACGTGGTCGTCGTGAACGCGACCCTGCCGGCGAAGACGCTGCCCGAGCTCATCGCGCTCGCGAAGCAGCAGCCCGGGAAGATCACGTACTCGTCCTCCGGCAACGGCACCGCGGGCCACCTCTCCGGCGCGCTCTTCGAGTCGATGGCCGAGGTGAGGCTGCTGCACGTGCCCTACAAGAGCGGCGGCCAGGCGATGAACGACCTGCTCGGCGGCCAGGTGAACATGAGCTTCGCCGCCGCGCCGGGCGTGATGGCCCAGATCAAGGCGGGCCGCATCCACGCGCTCGCGGTGACCACGCGCGCGCGCTCGCCCTTCCTGCCCGACGTGCCGACGGTGGCCGAGGCGGCGGGGATCAAGGGGTACGAGTCCTCGAACTGGTACGGCCTCGTCGGCCCGGCGAAGCTGCCGCGCGCGATCGTGGACAGGCTGAACGAGGCGATGCGCGAGGCCCTGAACGATGCCGGCGTGCGCGAGAAGCTCGCGCAGCAGGGCCTGGAGCCGATGCCGGGCACGCCGGAGGAATTCGGCGCCTTCCTGCGCGCGGAGATCGCCAAGTGGGCGAAGGTCGTCCGGGAAACCGGCAGCCGCCCCGACTGAGCCGGAGCCACCCGCCGCGCGGCCCGCGCCTCGCCCCCGGCCCGCATCCCCCGACACGAATCCCCGGAGAGAAGACATGACCGCAGCAGCCCCGCGCGATGCGCGACCGATCGTCGGCCTGATGCTCGGCGATCCCACCGGCATCGGGCCGGAAGTGAGCGCGAAGCTCCTCGCCTCGCCGGCCACGCGCGAGGCCTCGAGCTCGGCCTGGCCGATGCGGGCCTGCGGCTCGACTGGCGGCGCGTCGATTCCGTGCGCGCGATCGACTGGTCGCAGGCCGGCGTGCCCGTCATCGATCTGGGCAACTGCGACCCCGGCCGGTTCGCGCGCGGGGCGGTCAACGCCGAGAGCGGCCGGCTCGTGGGCGCGACGCTCAAGCACATGATCGGGATGGGCGAGGACCTGGACGCGATCTGCTTCGCCCCGCTCAACAAGGCGGCGATGAAGCGCGGCGGCTGGGACTACCTGGACGAGCACGTCATGTTCGCCGACCTCACCGGGCACCGCGGCTTCTACTGCGAGATGAACGTGATCCCGGAGTTCTGCACGTTCCGGGTGACCTCGCACCTGTCCCTGCGCGCGGCCATCGACCTGGTCCGTCCCGAGCGCATCGAGGGCGCGGTCCGGCTCGCGCATCGCATGCTCGAGGGCATGGGGAAGAGGCCGCCGCGCATCGGCGTGGCCGCGCTCAACCCGCACGGCGGCGAGGGCGGGCTCTTCGGCGACGAGGAGATCACGATCATCGCGCCCGCGATCGCGAAGCTCAATGCCGAGGGCTTCGCCTGCGAGGGACCCGTGCCCTCGGACACGCTCTTCCTCAAGGCGCGCGAGGGCCGCTACGACGGCGTGGTCATGATGTACCACGACCAGGGGCAGATCGCGACGAAGCTGATCGGCTTCTCCTCGGGCATCACGGTGACCGCGGGGCTGCCGCGGGTGTTCACCACGCCCGCCTCCGGGACGGCCTTCGACATCGTGGGGCAGGGCAAGGCGAACGCGGGCGGCCTGCAGAAGGCGCTCGAGGCCGCGGCGCGCCTGGCCGCCGCGCGGGCGTGCGCCGGGAGCCGGCCATGAGCCTGAAGATCGGCATCCTGAACGGCGACGACATCGGGCACGAGGTCGTGCCGGCCGCCGTGGCGGTCGTGCGCGCCGCGGCGCTCAGGCACGGCCTGGACATCGACTGGTCCGAGCTGCCCATCGGCCGCGCCGCGCTCGACACGCACGGCTCGACGATGCCCGGCGGCACGCTCGAGGCGCTCTCCAGGCTCGACGGCTGGATCCTGGGGCCGATCGGCCACCGCGACTACCCGAAGGTCGCGAACGCGATCAACCCCCATCCCATCCTGCGCAAGTACTTCAACCTCTTCGCGAACGTGCGCCCGACGCGCTCCTACCCCGGCATCGGCTGCATCCACGAGGACGTCGACCTGGTCATCGTCCGCGAGAACAACGAGGGCTTCCAGCCCGACCGCAACGTCGTCGCGGGCAGCGGGGAGTTCCGCCCGTCCGAGGAGATGACGATCTCGGTGCGCGTCATCACGCGCACGGGCAGCCGGCGCGTGGCCCGGGCCGCGCTGGAGCTGGCGCGCCAGCGCCGCAAGCACCTCACGTTCGTGCACAAGAACACGGTCTTCAAGCTCGGCTGCGGCATGTTCGTGGAGGAGTGCCTGCGCGCGGCGCAGGATTTCCCGGACGTGAAGGTGGACGACGTCATCGTCGACACCTTCGCGATGCGGCTCATCCGCGACCCGCAGAGCTTCGACGTGGTGGTCACCACGAACATGTTCGGCGACATCCTCTCGGACGAGGCGGCCGGGCTGGTGGGCGGGCTGGGCATGGCGCCGGGGCTGTGCATCGGCGAGGGAGCGATCGCGATGGCGCAGGCCACGCACGGCTCGGCGCCGGACATCGCCGGCAAGGACCTCGCCAATCCCTACGCGATGATCGAGTCGAGCCGCATGCTCGTCGAGTGGCTCGGGCACGACCGCGGGGTGCCGCAGGCCGTCGCGGCCGCGCGGGCCATCGGGCGCGCGCTCGACCAGGCCATGGCCGACCCGGCCTGCCGCACGCCCGACATCCGGGGCACGGCGACCACCCGCGGCATGACCGCGGCCATCGTGGAGCGGATCGCGCGGGGCTGAGGGTTACTTGTAGAAGGCCTCGACGGTGCCCTTGAGCTTGATGAGCATCGGGTTGCCGCGGCGGTCCACCGTCTTGCCCGCGGGCACCTTGATCCAGCCCTCGCTCACGCAGTATTCCTCCACGTCCCGGCGCTCGTTGCCGTTCAGGCGGATGCCGATGTCGTGCTCGAAGACGGCGGCCACGTAGTGGGGATTCTTCGGGTCGACGGACAGGTGGTCGGGCAGCGGGGGGCGTTCGGGAGCGTCGTTCATGGGGAGCCTTCGGTTTGCGTATCCCGCGAATCTAAACCAATTTCCCCCGCGCGCGCGGCACCCGCGGGGAAAGGCGCGGCGCAGCGCCACGCCACCCGGCGGCCGTCGGCCGGGTGCGGCAGGGCGAGCTCGCGCGCGTGCAGCATCAGCCGCGGCGCGGCGCGGGCCACGGCCTCGGGGGCGTAGAGCGTATCGCCGACGACGGGATGGCCGATGGCGGCCAGGTGCACGCGCAACTGGTGCGAGCGGCCCGTGACCGGCTGCAGCTCGAGGAGCGTGGCGTCGTCCCGGCCGACGCCGGCCTCGGGCGCGAGGCGCCAGCGCGTGAGGCTGGGCCGGCCGTCCAGCGCGTCGACCTTCTGCCGGGGCCGCGCGGGCCAGTCGGCGGCGAGGGGCAGGGCGATGCGCGACCAGCCTTCCTCGTCGGGATCGCACGCGCGCGGCCGCCCCGACACCAGGGCGACATAGCGCTTGTCGACCGCGCGCTCGGCGAACGCGCGCGAGAGCGCGCGCTGCGATTGCGCGTGGAGCGCGAACACCATGAGCCCGGAGGTGGCCATGTCCAGGCGGTGGACCACCAGCGCCCCGGGCCAGCGCAGCCGAAGCCGGGCATGCAGGCAGTCCTCGCCGGCGGGCCCGCGGCCGGCCACGGCGAGCAGGCCGGCGGGCTTGTCGACGACGATGAGCCAGTCGTCGGCGTGCAGCACCGGCGAGGCGCGCGCTAGTCGATCGACTGCAGCACCTGGCGCAGCGTGTCCACCATCTCCGCGATGTGCGCTTCCTCGACGATGAGCGCCGGCGCGAGGCAGACGATCTCGCCGGCCTGGCGCACGAGCAGGCCCTTCTCCCAGCAGCCGAGGTAGGCCTCGAAGGTGCGCGCGCCCGGGGCGCCCGCGCGCGGCTCGAGCTCCACCGCGCCGGCGAGGCCGCCGTTGCGGATGTCGATCACGTGCCGCGTGCCCTTGAGCGAGTGCAGCGCCTCCCCGAACACCGGCGCCATCTTCGCGGCGCGCGCGAAGAGGTCCTCGTCCTTGTACAGCTGCAGCGTCGCCACGCCCGCGGCGCAGGCGAGCACGTGCGCCGAGTACGTGTAGCCGTGGAAGAGCTCGATGGCCCCGGGCGGGCCGACCATGAACGCGTCGTGGATTGCCGAGGTCGCGAGCACCCCGCCCATGGGCACCGTGCCGGAGGTCACGCCCTTGGCGAAGGTGATGAGGTCGGGCGTGACGCCGTAGACGTCCGCGCCGAAGGCCCCGCCCAGGCGGCCGAAGGCGGTGATCACCTCGTCGAAGATGAGCAGGATGCCGTGCTTCTTCGTGATCTCGCGCAGGCGCTTGAGGTAGCCCTTGGGCGGGAAGAGCACGCCGGTGGAGCCGGCCATGGGCTCGACGATCACGGCCGCGATGGTGGAGGCGTCGTGCAGGGCCACCAGGCGCTCGAGCTCGTCGGCCAGGTGCGCGCCGTGCTCCGGCTCGCCCTTCGTGAAGGCGTTCTTCGCCAGGTCGTGCGTGTGCTGCAGGTGGTCCACGCCCGCGAGCATCGTCCCGAACACCTTGCGGTTGGCGACCATGCCGCCCACCGAGATGCCGCCGAAGCCCACGCCGTGGTAGCCGCGCTCGCGGCCGATGAGCCGGGTGCGCGCGCCCTCGCCGCGCACGCGGTGGTAGGCGAGCGCGATCTTGAGCGCGGTGTCGACGGCCTCCGAGCCCGAGTTGCAGAAGAACACGTGGTTCATGCCCTCGGGCGCGATCTCCACGATGCGGTTCGCCAGCTCGAAGGCGAGGGGCTGGCCCATCTGGAAGGCGGGCGCGTAGTCCATCGTGGCCGCCTGCTTCTGGATGGCCTCGACGATGGGCTTCCTGTTGTGGCCCGCGTTGCAGCACCACAGGCCCGAGAAGCCGTCGAGGATCCGGCGCCCCTCCGGCGTCCAGTAGTGCATGCGGTCGGCCTTGGCCATCATCCGCGGCTTCGCCTTGAACTGGCGATTGGCCGTGAAGGGCATCCAGTAGGCGTCGAGCTGGTCGGGGTGGAGGTGGAGCTGGTCGGAGAGGATCGTCATGGCGGCGGGCGGCGGGGCGTCGGAAAGGCCGTATTCTGCGCCCTTCCGGCGAACCTTTCCTGACGGGAATCAGGCGGGCGTCACGCGCCCGCCGCGGCGCTCAGCCCTTGTAGGCCTGCGCGAGCTTCTCGACGCCGCGCGCGAGCACGGCCACGTCCTGGCCCACGGCCGTGAAGGTCGTTCCCCAGTCCATGTAGCGGCGCGCCGACGGCTCGTCCATCGCGAGGATGCCCGCGGCCTTGCCCCGGGCGCGGATGCGCTTCACGCCGTCCTGGATCGCCGCCTGCACCTCGGGATGCGCCGGGTTGCCCAGGTGCCCGAGCGCCGCGGCGAGGTCGGCCGGGCCGATGAACACGCCGTCCACGCCATCGGTGTCGGCGATGGCCTCCAGGTTGGCGAGCGCCTCGCGCGTTTCCACCTGCACCAGCAGGCACAGCTCTTCTTCCGCCCGCCTCGCGTAGTCCTTCACGCGGCCGAAGCGCGTGGCGCGCGTGAGGCCGGCCACCCCGCGCACCCCGCGCGTGGGGTAGCGCATCGCGGCGACAGCAGCCTGCGCCTCCTGCGGCGTCGACACGTAGGGGATGAGGAGCGTGAGCGCGCCCACGTCGAGGTGGCGCTTGATGAGCACCTTGTCGTTCCAGGCCGGGCGCACGATGGGCGACACCGGGTAGGGCGCGGCCGCCTGCAGGGCGAGCATCACGTCGTCCACGTCGTTGGGCGAGTGCTCGGTGTCGATGAGGATCCAGTCGAAGCCGGCGCCGGCGCCCACCTCCGTGGTGTAGGCGCTCGCGAGCGAGAGCCACAGGCCGATCTGCTGCTCGTTGGCGGGGAGGTCCATGGCTGTCCTGGTCGGGTCGGGCGGGAGCGCTACGAAAAGTGTACCGAGATCCCGCCGAGCGGGCCGTAGTCGGCGTGGAAGGTGTCGCCCTGGCGCGCGGCCACCGTGCGCGTGAAGGAGCCGGCGAGCAGCACGTGCCCGGCCTCGAGCCGCACGCCGAAGGGGCCGACCTTGTTGGCGAGCCAGGCGATGCCGAGCGCCGGGTGGCCGAGCACGCCGGCGGAGACGCCCGTCTCCTCGATCACGCCGTTGCGGTAGAGGAGCGCGCCCACCCAGCGCAGGTCGACGTCCATCGGGCGCACGGCCCGCCCGCCCAGGATCACGCCGGCGGCGGCCGCGTTGTCGGCGATGTTGTCCACGATCTTGCGCGGGTACTGCGTGCGCCCGTCGATCAGCTCGAGCGCCGGGATCACGTAGTCGGTGGCGCCCAGCACGTCGAAGAGCGTGACGCCCGGCCCCTGGAGCGGCCTGCCCAGCACGAAGGCGAGCTCGACCTCGATGCGCGGGACGATGAAGCGGGCCGCCGGGATCGTCGCGCCGTCCTCGAAGAACATGGTGTCCAGCAGGTGGCCGTAGTCGGGCTCGTCGATGCCCACGGTGGCCTGCATGGCCTTCGAGGTGAGGCCGATCTTGTGCCCGCGCAGCCTCGCGCCGGCCTTCACCTTCTTCGCGACGGCGAGGGCCTGGATCGCGTACGAATCGGCGATCTCCAGCTTCGGGAAGGTGGCGAGCAGCTGCGGGGCGGGCTTCGCCTCGCGCTCGGCCGCGAGGAGGATGTCCGCGGCCCTGCGGCGGTCGGCGTTGCTGATCATGGCCTCTGTCCTTCGTCGGTCACGGGGTTGGAAAGCACGCCCACGCCGGAGACTTCCACCTCGACCCGGTCCCCGGGGGCGAGGAAGCGCGGCGGGTCGAAGCGGATGCCCGCGCCCACCGGGGTGCCGGTGGCGATGATGTCCCCGGGCACGAGCGTGGTCCAGGTGGAGATGTAGTGCAGCAGGTAGCGGAAGGGGAAGAGCAGGTTGGCCGTGGTGTCGTCCTGGCGCCGCTCGCCGTTCACGCGCGTCTGCACGCGCAGGGCGTCGTAGCCGGCGAACTCGTCGGCCGTGACGAGCCAGGGCCCGATCGCGCCGGAGGCGTCCCAGTTCTTGCCCTGCGTCACGTTGAACTTGCCGTGCCTGGTCCAGTCGCGGATGGTGCCCTCGTTCAGGCACGTGAGGCCGGCGATGTGCGACTCGGCCTGCGCCTCGGGAATGCGCCGTCCCGCCTTGCCGATCACGATGGCGATCTCGCCCTCGTAGTCGAGCTGCCGGGATTCGGGCGGGCGCACCAGGGCCTGCCCGTGGCCCACGAAGGAGCGCGCGAAGCGCGGGAAGATGCTCGGCCACTTCGGCTGCTCGGTGCCGTCCTTGTATTCCGCGTTGCGGTTCCCGTAGTTCACGCCCACGCAGATGATCTTGTCGGGGTCGGGGACCGGGATCCGGAACTCGATCTCGGCGAGCGCGTGGTCGGGCCGCGCCGCCGCGACGAGCTCGCGGGCGAGCGAGAGGTCGGAGCCCTCGAGCGCGCGGCGCAGCGTGGGCTGGCCCAGCCGCCCGGTGAGGTCGACGACGCCCTCGCCCGAGACGGCGCCGAAGCGCTCGCGCCCGTCGTGCCGGAAGGAGAGCAGCTTCATGGGGCGAATCCGAAGAGGCGCGCCGGGTTGTCCACGAGCACCTGCTTGCGCAGGGCGGGCTCGGGCACGGCGCGGTGGAAGAAGTCCATCAGGTCGCCCTCGTTGGGCGGCTGCTTCACGCTCACCGGGTGGGGCCAGTCGCTGCCCCAGATGCAGCGCCCCGGCGCCGCCGCCAGGCAGGCGCGCACGATCGGCACCACGTCGTCCCAGGGCGGGCCGGCCTTCGAGGTCTTCTCCACGAGCGAGAGCATGACCCAGAAATTGCCGCGCGAGAGCAGCTCGAGGAGCTTGGCGAGGCTCGGGTCGGCGAGGCCCTTCTCCGGCGCGGGACGGGCGAGGTGGTCGATCACCACGGGCATGCGCAGCGACTCGAACTTCTCGATCTGCCCCACGATGCCGGCCGCCTCGGGCTGCACCTTCACGTACCACCCCAGCTCCTTCACCCGGGCGACGGAGCGCTCGAAATCCGCGTCCGAGAGGGTGATGCCCAGGCCCTGGCGCGAGAAGCGCGCCCCGCGCACGCCGGCCTCGTGCAGCGTCGCGAGGTAGGCGTCGTCGCGCTCGATGAGCA
>JBGAOO010000376.1:0-2953 GCA_044221765.1 Usitatibacteraceae bacterium
CTCAGACGGTCCAGGGTGCGGGCTTGTCGGCGTCGATGCCGTACTTGCGGATCGCCTCGGCCACGCGCGCGGCCGGCACCTCGCCGTCCTCGGCGAGCGCCTTGAGCGCGGCGACGGCCACGAAGTGGCGATCCACCTCGAAGAACCGGCGCAGGTTCTCGCGCGAGTCGCTGCGGCCGAAGCCGTCCGTGCCGAGCGCCTTGAAGCGGCGCGGCACGAACTCGCGCACCTGGTCGGCGAAGGCGCGCACGTAGTCGCTCGAGGCGATCACCGGTCCCTTCGTGGGCGCGAGGCACTCCTCCACGTAGGAGGCGCGCGGCTTCTCGGCCGGGTGCAGCAGGTTCCAGCGCGCGCAGGCCATGCCGTTGCGGCGCAGCTCGGTGAAGCTCGGGCAGCTCCAGAGGTCCGCGGCGACGCCCCAGTCCTTCTCCAGCAGCGTGGCGGCGGCCATCACCTCGCGCAGGATCGTGCCGCTGCCGAGCAGCTGCACGCGCGGGCCCTTGCCGGCCGGTGCCTGCGACAGGCGGTACATGCCCTTGAGCACGCCCTGCGCCGCGCCTTCGGGAAGGCCCGGGTGGGGGTAGTTCTCGTTCATCAGGGTGATGTAGTAGAACGCGTCCTCCTGCTCCTCGACCATGCGGCGCAGGCCGTCCTGGACGATCACCGCGAGCTCGGCGGCGAAGGTCGGGTCGTAGGAGCGGCAGTTCGGGATCATCGACGAGAGGATGTGGCTGTGGCCGTCCTCGTGCTGCAGCCCCTCGCCGTTGAGCGTCGTCCGCCCGGCGGTGGCGCCGAGCAGGAAGCCGCGGGCGCGCATGTCGCCGGCGGCCCAGAGCAGGTCGCCCACGCGCTGCAGGCCGAACATGGAGTAGAAGATGTAGAAGGGCACCATCGGCACGTTGTTGTTCGTGTACGAGGTGGCGGCGGCGAGCCAGGAGCAGGTGGCGCCCGCCTCGTTGATGCCTTCCTGGAGGATCTGCCCGTTCTTGTCCTCCTTGTAGAACATGAGCTGGTCGCTGTCCTCGGGCTCGTAGAGCTGGCCCACGGACGAGTAGATGCCCAGCTGGCGGAACAGGCCCTCCATCCCGAAGGTGCGCGATTCGTCGGGCACGATCGGCACGATGTTGCGGCCGATCGCCTTGTCCTTCACGAGCGCGGTCAGCATGCGCACGAAGGCCATCGTGGTGGAGATCTCGCGGCCCTCGGCCGTGGGATCGGTGAGCGCCTTGAACGACTCGAGCGCGGGCACCGCGAGCGAGGTCGAGCGGCGCCGGCGCTGCGGGATCGAGCCCCCCAGCCGCGCGCGCACCTCGCGCAGGTACTTCATCTCCTGCGAGTCGTCGGCCGGCTTGAAGTAGGGCAGGTCGGCGAGCTTGTCGTCGGGGATCGGGATCGCGAAGCGGTCGCGGAACTGGCGCAGCGCCTCGATCGGCATCTTCTTCTGCTGGTGGGCGATGTTCTTGCCCTCGCCCACGGCGCCCATGCCGTAGCCCTTCACCGTCTTGGCGAGCACCACGGAGGGCTGGCCCTTGTGCTTCACCGCCGCGGAGTAAGCCGCGTAGATCTTGTGCGGGTCGTGGCCGCCGCGGTTCAGGCGCCAGATGTCCTCGTCGGACATGTTGGCGACCATCGCCTTCAGCTCGGGGTACTTGCCGAAGAAGTGCTCGCGCACGTAGGCGCCGTCGCGGCTCTTGAACTTCTGGTACTCGCCGTCGACCGCCTCCTCCATGCGCTTGAGCAGGATGCCGTTCTTGTCCCGGGCGAGCAGCGTGTCCCAGTAGGAGCCCCAGATCACCTTGAGCACGTTCCAGCCCGCGCCGCGGAAGTTGGTCTCGAGCTCCTGGATGATCTTGCCGTTGCCGCGCACCGGGCCGTCCAGGCGCTGCAGGTTGCAGTTCACGACGAAGATGAGGTTGTCCAGGCCCTCGCGCGCGGCCATGCCGATGGCGCCCATGGACTCGGGCTCGTCCATCTCGCCGTCGCCCATGAAGGCCCACACCTTGCGGCCGGCGGTCTTGGCGAGGCCGCGATCCTCCAGGTAGCGCAGGAACCGCGCCTGGTAGATGGCCTGGATGGGCCCCAGGCCCATCGACACCGTCGGGAACTGCCAGAAATCGGGCATGAGCCAGGGATGCGGATACGAGGGAATGCCCTTGCCCCCCACCTCCTGGCGGAACATGTCGAGCTGCGCCTCGGTGAGGCGCCCCTCGAGGAAGGCGCGCGCGTAGACCCCGGGCGAGGAATGGCCCTGCATGTAGAGGAGGTCGCCGCCGTGCGTCTCGGTGGGCGCGTGCCAGAAATGGTTGAAGCCCACGTCGTAGAGCGCGGCCGCGGAGGCGTAGCTCGCGATGTGGCCGCCGAGTTCCAGGTCCTTGCGCCCGGCCCGCAGCACCATCGCCACCGCGTTCCAGCGCACGATGTTGCGCAGGCGGTTCTCGAGTTCCTGGTCGCCCGGGGAGCGCTCCTCGAGGTGGGGCGGGATCGTGTTGATGTACGCCGTGTTGGCGCTGTAGGGCAGGTTCACGCCCGAACGGCGCGCCTTGTCGATGAGGTTCTCGAGCAGGTGGTGCGCACGCTCGGGACCTTCCACGGCGAGCACGGCCTCGAGCGAGTCCACCCACTCTCGGGTTTCCAGCGGGTCGGTGTCAGGAAGGCGATCCATGTTCTCCTCGATCTATTCTTGTGAGGTGCGTGGGCACGGGCGGGGGTTCATTAGACCCAATCGTATAATGACTCGCAACCGCGCCAGTCCCCGGCGATTCACGAGTCCTGTGCCGGTATTTCCCGGCCGGGCGGCCCGGGCGGGTCCCTTGGTTTTTTTGGCAGAACCCCTTGTCAAATCAGGCACATCGGGCCGAAAATCGGGATTGTTTCTCAGAAAAGCTTTTTAAGTTATTATAAAAACGGGTTTTTGCACTTTTCGTCGGGGAGGCTGGACGGGCATTTGCCGGGG
>JBGAOO010000377.1:0-2928 GCA_044221765.1 Usitatibacteraceae bacterium
CATCCCCGTCTCGAAGATGATGACCGGCGAGCGCGAGAAGCTCCTGAAGATGGAGGAGCGCCTGCACGAGCGCGTGGTGGGCCAGGACGAGGCCGTGCGCCTGGTGGCCGACGCGATCCGCCGCTCGCGCGCGGGCCTCGCGGACCCGAACCGGCCCTACGGCTCCTTCCTGTTCCTGGGCCCCACCGGCGTGGGCAAGACGGAGCTGTGCAAGGCCCTCGCCACGTTCCTCTTCGATTCCGAGGACCACCTGATCCGCGTGGACATGAGCGAGTTCATGGAGAAGCACTCGGTCGCGCGCCTGATCGGCGCGCCCCCGGGCTACGTGGGCTACGAGGAGGGCGGGCACCTCACGGAAGCGGTGCGCAGGAAGCCCTACTCGGTGATCCTGCTCGACGAGGTCGAGAAGGCGCACCCGGACGTCTTCAACGTCCTGCTGCAGGTGCTGGACGACGGGCGGATGACCGACGGCCAGGGGCGCACCGTGGACTTCAAGAACACGGTGATCGTGATGACCTCGAACCTGGGCAGCCAGATGATCCAGCAGATGTCGGGCAGCGACTACGAGGTGGTGAAGCTCGCGGTGATGGGCGAGGTGAAGGCGAACTTCCGCCCCGAATTCGTCAACCGCATCGACGAGATCGTGGTCTTCCACGCCCTGTCCGAGCAGCACATCAAGCGCATCGCGAAGATCCAGATGGGCTACCTCACCGAGCGCCTGGCGAAGCTCGAGATGCGGCTGGAGGTGTCGGACGGCGCGCTCGCCGAGCTCGCGCAGGCGGGCTTCGACCCGGTCTACGGCGCGCGCCCGCTCAAGCGCGCGATCCAGCAGGCCATCGAGAACCCGCTCGCGAAGGAAATCCTGGAGGGCCGCTTCGCCGCCCGGGACACGATTCTCGTGAACCACGGCAAGAACGGCATCTTCTTCGAGAAGGCCGGCGCGAAGTCGAAGCAGGCGGCCTAGCGTCCGCCCGGCCGCCACGTGACAGGGGCCGCTTCCCCCGCGGGAAGCGGCCCCTTCGCCTGGCCGGCGCGCGGTCGGCCGTTCAGGGAACGATGGCCCCGTCGTAGATCAGCATCACGATGAAGCCGAAGAGCAGCTCCTCGGCGGTGAAGTTGCAGTGCTCGTAGCGGTTGATCGCGAAGGGCAGGTGGTGCGTGAAGAGCGAGCCGGCGAACAGCGACTTCCACGTGTAGATCTGGTTCTGCAGGTAGGGCACCTGCTGGTCGCCCGTGGTGTGCATCGTGATGAGCGGGCGCGACAGGGAGCCGGTCGTGTCGTACTTCGTCGTCATCTCGGTGATCGCGGCCGGGCTCGCGGACTTGCGCAGCACCGCGAGGTTGAGCGCCAGGTCGTCGCCCGACCCGGCGTACCACCGGCCGGTGTTGTCGAACGGGAAGCCCCCGATCGTGTTCGCGGCGTCCACCAGGTTCACGACGCTGTAGCGCAGCACGTCGTACACCGATTGCTCGACCGTGCCCAGGTAGTCGGCGGCGTCGTAGGGCAGGTTCGCCACGGCCACCCACTGGTCGAGCTTGCCGCGGTTGGCCGCGGACATCACCACCGGCTTCACGTTGGCCTGGTAGTAGCCGTACCAGTTGGCCGCGAGCGTGGGCGAGGGGTTGAACGGGTCGCCGGGGATGAGGCCGGGGAAGAAGTACTCGAAGGTGGCGCGGGCGTCGCCGAAATAGTTGATCTGCAGCGGGAAGCTGCCCACGGGCCCGCACAGCGCGAGGCCGGCGGAGAACACGTCGGGGCGCCGCTCGAGGTTGAGCGTGGTGATGAGGCCGCCCTCGGAGGCGCCCACGAGGTACACCTTGTTGGGCCTGCCCTTCTGCGCCGTGTAGACGTTCACGAGGTCGACGATGTCCGCCGCGCCCTGCAGCACCGCGAGCCCGGTCTTGCTGTAGCTGTTGGTGGCGAAGCCGTAGCCCAGCGCGTTCGCGATGTCGTTCACGCAAAGTCCCGACAGGCACAGCTGGTCCTGCGGGATGGACACGGGCGTGCCCGCGTCCTGGAAGCCGTGCGCCCAGATGACCAGGTTGCCGTTGTACTGGGCCGCCGGCGGCATGCAGATGCGGTACTTGGAGCCGCTCGACTGGGTGCCGTCCGGGTCGCAGGTGGACTGGGCGTGGGCGGCGGCGGTGACGCAAAGCAGCAAGGCGACTGCGACGGCGCGAAGGCGATCCATGGTGCACCTCCCCTTGGGTGACGTGGCTCGGGCTTGCGAACAGTGCTTTCTAGCACAGAAGCCGGTCTCTTGCAGCCTCGCCGGCGCGTTATAGTAGGGGCGTTTCCCGACGAAGGAGCAAGACGACCATGGGCCACAGCAAGGACAAGAACACCAAGAAGATGGTGAAGAAGGAAGCGCTCAAGACGCCGAAGGAAAAGAAGGAAGCCAAGAAGCTCAAGAAGCAGGAGAAGCTGCGCGGCTAGACCCGCGGCGCGCGCTTCCCGCCCCGGCTAGCGCCGCCAGCGCGGCCAGAGCAGGTTGAGCGCGAGGCCCGCCAGCACGAGCAGGGCCGCCCCGAGCTTCCAGGGCGGCATCGGCTCGCCCAGCCACCACGCCGAGGCGCCCAGGCCGAACACCGGCACGAGCAGCGCCATGGGCGTCACCACGGCCGCCGGGTGGCGCGCGAGCAGCCAGCCCCACGCGACATAGCCGAAGAGCGTGTTCGCCCAGGCCTGCCAGGCCACCGCCGCCCAGGTCGCCGCGTCCGCCCCGGCGATCCCCGCGCGGATCGCCTCCCACCCCTCGAGGGTCAGCGAGAGCACCGCGAGCGGCGGCACCGCGAAGGCGCTCGACCAGACCACGTAGGCGAGCATGTCCGGCGCCTTGCCCCGATTGGCCGCGAGGTTGCCGCCCGCCCAGGCGAGCGCGGCGAGCAGCACCAGCCCGAGGCCGCCCGCCGTGGTGGTGCCGTCCG
>JBGAOO010000378.1:0-2914 GCA_044221765.1 Usitatibacteraceae bacterium
CTTGTCGAAACCGGCCCGTGCCGTTCGACCAGGGGTGAGACAGGTCCCCAGCGGACCCGAAATCCCCGAGAATTCCACCGACACCGACCGAAGGAGGAAGCGCCATGGCAACCCTCACGCAGAAGATCGTCACGCACCTGTGGTTCGACACGCAGGCGAAGGAGGCGGCGCGGTTCTACTGCTCCGTGTTCCCGGATTCGCGCGTCGACCACGTGACCACGATCCCGGACACGCCCTCGGGCGATTGCGACGTCGTCTCCTTCACGCTCTTCGGCCAGCAATTCATGGCGATCAGCGCCGGGCCGCTCTTCAAGTTCAGCGAGGCGACCTCGCTCATGGTGAACTGCGACACGCAGGAGGAGATCGACCGCTACTGGAGCGCGCTTTCCGCGGTGCCCGAGGCCGAGCAATGCGGATGGCTCAAGGACAAGTACGGCCTGTCCTGGCAGATCGTGCCGACCGTCATGAACGACATGATGCGAAGCCCGGACCCGAAGGCGATCGCGCGCGTCACGCAGGCCTTCATGCCGATGAAGAAGTTCGATATCGCGGCGCTGGAGAGGGCCTACGCGGGCCCGTGAGCTTGCCGTCGAGGCGGGAAGTGGCCCGCCTTCGCGGGCGCCCCTGCCGACCCAGGGCGGCCGCGAGCAGCTTGGAGACGCCCATGCCGCTTCAGGCCGAGCGCGGGGCCTGCGTGCCGACCCGGAGCGGGATCGCGACCGGCGCGGCCCGGGGCTCGCCGGGTTCGGGCACTTGCGCCGCCGCCCGCCGCGAGAGTCCGGAGAGCGCCAACTCGATCCTTCGGCGGATCGGCGCGAAGCGTCCCGCGAACCGGAGCACGAGGTTGCGGATCCAGCGCCGGGCCGCGCCCTTCACCGTCGCCGCGGCCGTGAGCCGGCCGGCCAGCGCGAGCACCTCCAGGGCGGCGGGGCGGCGAAGCGCCTGGTAGCGGTCGAGATGGGTATCGGGCTGCTGCCCCGCGAGGACCGGCGCGAGGAGTTTGCCCAGTACCACCGCGTCCACGAGCCCCGTGTTCATGCCTTGTCCACCCGCCGGGCTGTGCACGTGCGCGGCATCGCCCACGAGGAGGAAGCGCCCCTGACGGTACCGGTCGGCCACGCGGTGGTGAAGCCTGAAGCGCGAGCTCCAGTGCACGGCCTTCACGCGGCAGCGGCTCGCCTTCGGTCCGCGCGAGTCGAGCACGGCCTGGATGTCCTCGACGCCGGGTCGCGCGGGCGCGTTCTCGAGCGTCGTCACGACGCGGAAGCGTCCCCCGGGCAGCGGCGCCACCACCACCATCCCGGGCGGCGAGAAGAAGAGCATCACTTCCTCGCGCCCGGCGGGCCAGTCCATCTCCACGTCGGCCAGGACGAACGACTCGGCATAGGCCGAGCCCGTGAAGGCGATGCCGGCCGTCTGCCGCACGAGGCTGTGCATGCCGTCGGCGCCCACCACGTAGCGCGCCCGCACCTGGCGCTCGCCGTCCTTCGAGCCGATCGTCGCGAGGACGCCATCGCCCGACTCGGCGAGCGAGGTCACGGTGCTGCCCCACTGCACGGTGCCCTTCGCCTGCGCGAAGGCCTCGTTCAGGATGCGCTCGGTGCGGTCCTGCGGCAGCATCAGCAGGCAGGCGTAGCGCGTGGGCAGGTGACCGAACCGCAGTCGAAGCAGCGTGTCGTCGCCGTCGCGGATGCTGAAGCGGTCGAGTTTCAGGCCCTCGGCGACCAGGCGATCGCCGATGCCCAGTTCCTCCAGCACCTCGAGCGTGTGCGCGTGGATCACGGCCGCGCGCGAGGTGCCCTGGCCCTCTGTGAGGCGCTCGACGACCAGGGGGTCGTAGCCGGCCTTGCGAAGCATCGTGGCGAGCGCGAGGCCGGTGGGGCCGGCGCCCACGATGAGGACGTCGGTGTCGAAGTCGTTCTCCTGGCGGGGGGTGCTCATGGCGCGGTCTCCTTGAATTTGTCGAGGCAGTCGGCGAAGCGGCGCGTCACGATCGACAGATGCCCTTCGTCGGGATGGAAATGAAGGCGCCCTTGGGGCAGCGCCTGCGCGAGGTACCGGCCCATGGCCGGCGGGACGTGGCGGTCGAGGCCGCCCTGGTGCACGTGCACGGGAACGCGGATGTCGGCGAGCGCGAAGCCGCGCGGCCGGGCGATGAGCGAGGCCTCCGTGAGGGCCCCGCCGATGCCCTGGCGGTAGGCCTCCACGAAGCTCTTGGCGAAGCGGCTGCGCACCGTCGCGTCCCCGGCGAGGACTTCCCGGTCCGGCCCGGCGAGCAGCTTGGCGAGCGTATCGATCGCCTGGCGCGGATTCGCGCGGAAGAGGAGGGCGTCGGCGAGCAGGATCGGGCTCGCGAGCAGGCGGTGGATGCGCGCGAGGCCGAAGAGGACCTTGAGGGGCGGCAGTTGCGCCTGGCGGAGGGCCGGCACGTCCATCGGCCCCATGCCCGCGAGAAGACCGACATAGGTGAGCCGCTGCGGCATGGCATGCGCGCAGGCGAGGGCGTACGCGCCGCCGCAGGAGATGCCCAGCACGCCGAAGCGTTCGTGCCCGAGGTGGTCGGCGAGAGCGACCACGTCGTCGGCCCAGCCCAGGATCGTGCGGCGCGGCGCGGGCGAGGATTGCCCGAAGCCGGGGCGGTCCGCGGCGACCAGGCAGACGCCGGCCGCCCTGGCCCGCTCGTGCAGGAGCGAGGCGAGCAGGCGGCTCGCGGGAAAGCCGTGGAAGACGTGCAGCGGCCGGCCGGCGGGATCGCCGTAGCCTTGCCACGCGAGCACTCGCCCGTCGGCGAGCGCGAGCCGGGAGGGCGGCTGCGCATCGGTCGCGGCGCTCTCGCAGGTGGCGGCACCCGGGGTGACCCGGGCAATGTCCTTCATGTCGGCAGGGGTTTGGGCGGTGTGGGGACGCGGCATTC
>JBGAOO010000379.1:0-2912 GCA_044221765.1 Usitatibacteraceae bacterium
GCGGATCATGGCGAGCGTCACGGCCCAGACGCCCTCTCGCTCCACCGCCGCGATCACGTCCGCGTCGCGCGCGCCCACCGACTCGATGGCCTGGCCGGCCAGGATGCGCTGGAGCATGCGGATCTGGTCGCGCCAGCGCGCGGCGAGCTCGTAGTCCTGCGCCTGCGAAGCCGCCTGCATCTTGCGGTCGATCTCGGCGACGACCTGGTCCTCCTTCCCCTCGAGGAACTGGGCGGCATGGTCCACGTCCCTCGCGTAGTCCTCCTCGCTCACCCAGCCGACGCAGGGCGCGGAGCAGCGGTGGATCTGGGCGAGCAGGCACGGGCGCGAGCGGTGCGAGAACACGCTGTCGTCGCAGGTGCGCAGGCGGAAGATCTTCTGCAGGTGGCCGATGGTCTCGCGCACGGCCCACGCGCTCGGGAAGGGGCCGAAGTAGCGGTTGGGCTTCTCCTGCACGCCGCGGTAGAAGCGGATCTGGGGGTACCTGTGCGCGGTGACCAGGATGTAGCCGTAGCTCTTGTCGTCGCGGAACAGGACGTTGTAGCGCGGCTGCAGGCTCTTGATGAGGTTGTTCTCGAGCAGCAGCGCCTCGGCCTCGGTGCGCGTGACGGTGGTCTCGGCGCCGGCGATCTGCCCGACCATGAGCGTGGTGCGCGGGCTCGGGTGGCTCTTCTGGAAGTACGAGGAGACGCGCTTCTTCAGGTCCCTCGCCTTGCCGACGTAGATGACCTCGCCGGCCGCGTTGCGGAACCGGTAGACGCCCGGCAGGCCGGGGAGACCGGCCACGAACTCCCGGGCATCGAAGGCGGGGGCGTCCTTCGGGGCCCCGGGGGCTTCGGGGATCGTCCCCAAGGTCCTACGGGGCGCGCACGCGCGCCAGGTTCTCGGTGGCGGCGAGGTACGCCGCGCTCGCCTGCAGCGCCGCGGTGGTGATCGCGCGCCCGCGCATGCGCTCCAGGCGCCGGGCGAGCGTCGGGGCGATCGCGCGCCGCTCGAGCCCCTCGAGCGCGGTGTCCTGCGCGCGCGGGTCGTTGCACACGAGCACCATGTCGCAGCCGGCGTTCAGGGCCGCGTTGGCGCGCGCGACCATGCCGCCGGCGGTGCTCGCCCCCTCCATCGACAGGTCGTCGGAGAAGACCAGCCCGTCGAAATGCAGCTTCTCGCGCAGCACCTTCTGCAGCCACACCGCGGAGAAGCCGGCCGGCTTCGAGTCGACCTTCGGGTAGATCACGTGCGCGGGCATCACCCCGCCCATGCCGGCGCGCGACAGGCGCACGAAGGGGACGAGGTCCTTGGCGGCGATCTCGGCCATCGTGCGGTCGTCCACGGGCACCTCCAGGTGCGAGTCGGCGCGCACGTAGCCGTGCCCCGGGAAGTGCTTGCCGACGGTGGACATGCCGGCGCTCGCGAACCCGGCCTGCAGGGACTCGGCCAGCGTCGCGATCACGTCGGGGTCGCGGTGCAGCGCGCGGTCGCCGATGACGCCCGACTCGCCGTAGTCCACGTCGAGCACGGGGGCGAAGGTGAAGTCCACGCCGTGCGCCTGCAGCTCGCAGGCGATCACGAAGCCGCAGCCGCGCGCGGCCGCCAGCGCCTGCGCCGGGTCGCGGTCGAACAGGCGGCCGAGCTCGCGCATGGCGGGGATCGCGGTGAAGCCGTGCTTGAAGCGCTGCACGCGCCCGCCCTCGTGGTCCACCGCGATCACGAGCGAGGGCTTGCGGATCTCGCGGATGGAGTGCGCCAGCTGGATGAGCTGCAGGGGCGCGGCGAAGTTGCGCGCGAAGAGGATCACCCCGCCCACCATCGGGTGCTGCAGGCGCTCCACGTCGTCGGCCGTGAGCTCCAGGCCCGTCACGTCGACCATCACCGGCCCGAGCTTCATGCGGGGTCCCGTCCTTCGAGCACGACGAAGGCCATGGCGATGCCCGCGTCGTCGGTGAGCGAGACGTGCGCGCCGGTGACGCCCAGGCTCGCCAGGTGCGAGGCCATGTCCGGCGTGGGCGCGAGGCTCGGCTTGCCGCGCGCATCGCGCGCGACGGAGACGCAGTGCCACTTGAAGGGCGCGTGGATGCCCGTGCCGATCGCCTTGGCGAAGGCCTCCTTGGCGGCGAAGCGCTTGGCCAGGTGGTTCGCCTTGTGGGGCGTGCGCTCGTAGCGCGGCCGCTCGTCGGGCGCGAGGATGCGGTTCACGAAGCGCTCGCCGAAGCGATCGAGCGCGCGCGCCACCCGCTCGATCGAGACCACGTCCGTTCCCACGCCGCGGATCATCGCGTGGCCGCCCGGGCGAGCGCGTGGCCTGCCGCGGCCGTCATGAGCGCCTTCATCTCGCGCACCGCCTCGCGCATGCCCACGAAGACGGCCCGGCTCACGATCGCGTGGCCGATGTGCAGCTCGCGCACGCCCGCCAGGGCCGCCACGGGCTCCACGTTGAAATAGTTGAGCGCATGCCCGGCGTTGAAGCGCATGCCGAGCGCGCGGATCGCCTCGCCCGCCCGGCCGATCTTGGCCAGTTCCGCGACCACCGCCGGGCCCTCGGGATCGCGGCCCTTCGAGTGGAAGGCGTGGGCGTAGGGCCCGGTGTGGATCTCGCACACGCGCGCGCCGGCGCGCGCCGCCGCCTCCACCTGGGCGATTTCCGGGTCGATGAAGACGCTGGTCACGATGCCCGCGCCGGCCAGTTGCCCGATGACCTCGGTGATGCGCTTCTCCTGCCCCGCGACGTCCAGGCCCCCTTCGGTGGTGACCTCCTGCCGGCCCTCGGGCACCAGCATGGCCATCTCCGGCTTGATGCGCGTGGCGATCGCGACCATCTCGTCGGTGGCCGCCATCTCCAGGTTCAGCTTGATGTGCGTGAGCTCGCGCAGGCGGCGCACGTCCTCGTCCTGGATGTGGCGGCGGTCCTCGCGCAGGTG
>JBGAOO010000380.1:0-2876 GCA_044221765.1 Usitatibacteraceae bacterium
GACTACGGTTCCGCCACGCGCGGCGGCCCGAGCCTGGTGGACGTGGTGCTCGGCTCCGACCCCATCACCGACCCCGTCGCGGGCGATCCGGACGTGCTCGTGCTCCTCACGCAGGCGGCGGCCGACCGGTACGCTCGCGCGCCCCGGGCGGGCGCGGTGACGATCTGCGACGCGGACGAGGTGACCAACCCGCCCGCGGGCGCGCTCGCCGTGCCCATCGCGGCCCTCTCGCGCCGGCACACGGGGAAGATCCTCGCCTCGGGCGTGGTGGCGCTCGGCTGCGTGGCCGCGCTCGGCAGGATCTCGCGCGAGGCGCTGGCACGGAGCCTCGCGGCCAACGTGCCACGCCTGGCGCTCGAGGCGAACCAGGCGGCGTGGGAGGCCGGCTATGCGGCCACGGTCGAGGCCATCGAAGGAGGCGTGCATGTCTAGGGTCGTGGTGGTGGGCGGGGGCTGGGCGGGCTGCGCGGCGGCGCTCGCGGCGCGGCAGGCGGGGGCGCGGGAGGTGGTGCTGCTCGAGCGCTCGGACAGCCTGCTGGGCACCGGGCTCGTGGGCGGCATCATGCGCAACAACGGGCGCTTCACCGCGGCCGAGGAGATGATCGCCCTGGGCGGGGGCGGGCTCTTCGAGGTGTGCGACGCGACCACGCGCCACAAGGGGCTCGACTTCCCGGGGCACAGGCACGCGTCCATCTACGACGTCGCGTGGATCGAGCGCAACGTGAAGGCGCGGCTGCTGGAGGCGGGCGTGGAGATCTGGCTCCTCGCGCGCGTGACGGGCCTGGAGCGCGCGAACGGCTCCATCGGCGCGGTCGCGCTCGAGAACGCGATGCGCGTGGCGGGCGATGTCTTCGTGGACGCCACCGGCTCCTTCGGCCCGCAGAGCTTCTGCACCGAGTACGGCAACGGCTGCGTGATGTGCATCGCGCGCTGCCCGACTTTCGGCCCGAGGGTGAGCGTGACCGCGCTCGCGGGCATCGCCGAGAAGCAGGGCCAGAAGAACGACGGCTCCATCGGCGCGATGAGCGGCTCGTGCGAGTTCTCCAAGGAGACGATGGCCCCGGCCCTCGCGCACGAACTGGACGCGAAGGGGCTGGTGGTCATCCCGCTGCCCGCCTCGATGGTCGACGAGGCGAAGCTCGGCGGGAAGGCCTGCCAGCAGTACGCCTCCACGGACTACGCGAGGAACGTGATCCTGCTGGACAACGGCCGCGCCAAGCTCATGACCTCGCACATGCCGCTCGACCAGCTGCGCCAGGTCCCGGGCCTGGAGGCGGTGCGCTACGACGACCCGTATGCCGGCACGCTCGGCAACTCCATGCGCTACGCCGCGCTCTCGCCGCGCGACGACCGCATGCAGGTGGAAGGGCCCGTGGACAACCTCTTCTGCGGCGGCGAGAAGGCGGGCCTGCTCGTGGGCCACACCGAGGCCATCGTGACGGGCACGCTCGCCGGCCACAACGCCGTGCGCCGCGCCGTGGGCAAGGACCTCGTCGAGCTGCCCGACACGCTCGCCACGGGCGATGCGATCTCGCACGTGCGAAAGCGCATGCAGACGGCGGACGGCATGCGCGAGAAGTACACCTTCTCCGGGGCCGGGTACTTCGCGCGCATGAAGGAGCGCGGCTCCTACACGACGGATGTCGACGCGATCCGGGAACGCGTCGCGAAGACCGGCCTCGCCGGCGTCTTCGGCCGACCCGTGCACTGAGGCCGCGCCCTTGAGCTACATGATCGGGACGGAGTGCATCAACTGCGGGGCCTGCGCCTACGAGTGCCCGGTGCGCGCCATCGGCCCCGGGCCCAGCCAGTTCGCGATCGACCCGGCGGTATGCGTGGAGTGCGACGGCTACTTCCCGGTGCAGCGCTGCAAGGCGGCCTGCCCCGTGGGCGCGTGCCAGCCCGAGCGCGAGGTGCTGGTCCTGAAGGCGCGATCGCTCGCGGCGCGCGGGGCGCCGCCGGTTCGCGTGGGGAGCATCGACGCGGCCACCTGCGTGGAGTGCGATGGCTACTTCACGGTGCCGCGCTGCAAGAGCGTGTGCCCGGTCGGCGCGTGCAACCCGGCGCGCGAGACCTATCTCGTGAAGATGCAGTCGCTCGCCAATCGCGGCGCACCTCCCTTCGTCCTGCGTCGCGCGCAGGAGCCGGCATGAGCGACCCGCAAGCCGTCGAGGCACTGCGCCTGAGGCTGGACGCCATGCGGCGCAAGCTCGACGTGCTCACCAACAAGCAGGCCAGGGCCGAGGCGCTGCGCGAGATCGCGCGGCTGCGCTGGCAGCTCGGCGAAATCGACGACGAGGAACTGCGCCGCGCGGAAGAATTCGCGGACGGCTTCAGCTACGAGTGATCAGTAGCCCGCGCTGAAATTCACGACGTGCAGCGGCTTATCGCCCCTGCGTATGCGCTCGACGTTCTCGGCCACCACTTCCAGCGCGGTGCGCGGCTCGGTCAGCGCCGCGATGTGCGGCGTGATCGAGACGTCCGCGCGTCCCCAGAGCGGATCCTCGGCCGGCAGCGGCTCGGTCTCGAAGACGTCGAGGTAGGCGTGGCCGAGCTGGCCGGAGTCCAGCGCCGCGATCACGTCCTTCGTTACCATCTGCGCGCCGCGAGCGAGGTGCGCCAGCGCGGAACCCTTCTTCATGCGATCCAGGAGAGGCTTGGACAGGAGCCCCCTGGTCTGCGGCGTCAGCGGCAATAGGCACACCACGACGTCGCAGCGCGGCAGCATCTGCGCGAGGCCCTCGTCGCCGGCGTAGCTGTCCACGTCCGGGAGGTTCTTCTTCGTGCGGCTCCAGCCGCAGACCTTGAAGCCGAGCGCGAGCAGTTTCTGCGCCGCGTCCGCGCCGAGCTCGCCGAGGCCGAGAAAGCCGACGGTG
>JBGAOO010000381.1:0-2864 GCA_044221765.1 Usitatibacteraceae bacterium
ACCACCGGCCGCTTCGTCGACGGGCGCAACACCCGGACGACGAGCGCCGTGAACCGCGTGCTCAAGGGGCGGTGCCTGCTGCAGGCGGGCCCGGTCGGCCCCTACGGGCTGGACGGCCCGTCGAAGGCGCAGGAGAAGGCGCTCAAGCAGAAGGACCCCGGGATGGCCTCCCTCGAGAAGGAGCACGCCAAGTGCAAGGGCAACCAGGCTTGCCTGATGGCGCTGGCGCAGAAGGCCTCGGGCGGCGGCTTCGAGCCCGCGGCGCCGCAGGTCCAGGGCGCGGTCCAGGTCTGGTTTCCGCAGTCGTGCAGCGGTTCGTTCTCGGCGGACGACGCCTACACCGCCGACATCCAGGATGGCGGCACGCTTTCCTATGCGACGAATTCGACGATCAAGGGATCGGCCGGGATTCCCGAGGGCGGCGAGAAGGGGTGGCTCGGCGTCTATGTCGAGCACGACATCGCCGGCAACCAGGTGCAGTACCGGTTCAACCAGGCGCAGGCCGTGATGCTCGACAAGCACACGGTGCGCACGGGCTACAAGGCCGGGACGACCGACGCGAAGGTCCCGGTCCAGCTCACGCAGGGCGTGTTCCCCAACCAATGGGGCCCGGTGAGGGGACCGTTCCAGGCAGGCTCGCTCACGAAGGCCATCGATGGCGGCAGCCTGACGGTGGAGTGGCGGCTGGCGCGTTGATGCGGCGCGGGACGCCGGCGGGTTGCGCCCCGGCCTCTCGCCTCGCACCTCTCCCAACGCGCCTGCCTCACATCGCCGTCGCGAGCGCGCTCGAGAGCAGGACGTAGTCCGCCGTGTAGGGCACGCGTACCGTGGCGCCGCGGGAGCCGGCATCGCACGCCAGCGCAGGCGCCGCTCCCCCTTCGGTGTTCACGCGCTGCACGCTCGTGATGGCCGAGAAGCGGCCGGTCGCCCCGACGGACCGGGTGGCGAGCAGCAGCCACGGGATGTCGCCGGGCCTCGGCGCCTCGGCGCGGGCCTTCACGGTGCCGACGATGCGGCTGCCGTCGTTCGCCTCCCAGTGCGGGCCGGCGTAGTGCCTGCCGGCCTCGCGGCCGCCGGCATCGAGCAGGGAAGCCTCGGGGGCCACGAACGCCCACGCGGGTTTCGCGCCATCGGCGCCGGCGCGGCATTGGTAGACCTGCACGCCGCGGGCGCTCACGCGGTCCACGGCCTTCTCCCCGGCGGGAACGAGGATGGCGGGCAGGTCGGGCTGCAGGGTGCCGCCCACGCAGGCGGCGAGCGGCAGGATCGAGGAAGCGAGACAGGCAAGGGTCGTGCGTTTCACGGCGTTTTCTCCTGGGAGGTGGTGGGACTGCTGGAAAGAAAGGATTGCGGGCCGGAGGCCACGGCGTTGGCGACGACGAATTCGGCGGGGATGCGGTAGCCCTTGCCGTGGCGAAAGGGGGCGATCGAGGCGAGGAAGCGCTCGCGCACGCGCAGGCGCGTGTCGCCGTCGAAGCGCGACCACGCGAGCGCCACCGGCCCGCCGGCGAAGGCGGCCTCGCAGGCGCTCTCGCCGTCGGCGTAGGCCATCGTCACGGGGATGCGATGCGACTGCACCGCCCCGAACTGCGCCACGGCGCAGGCGCTCGCGAGCTCCAGTGCGCGGCCCAGGCGGAAGAAGAGCGGGCACACCTCGCTGCGCACCTCGGCATCGACGATCGGAAAGATGGACGACCAGCCGCAGCGCGAGGCCTCGCCCCACACCGCGACGGCCAGGCGCCCGCCCGGGCGCAGCACGCGGCGCATCTCGCGCAACGCGCCCACCGGATCGGGCATGTACATGAGGCCCAGCGAGCACAGCACGACGTCGAAGTGCGCCTCCGGCAGGTCGAGCCGCTCGGCGTCCATGCGCCGGAAGCGCACGTTCCCGACGCGGCGCACGTCGGCGCGACGGCACGCCAGCTCGACCATGCGGCCGGAGAGGTCCACGCCCACCAGCTCGCCGCCCGGGGCGACCGCGCTCGCGGCGGCGAAGCTCACCAGCCCCGTGCCGCACGTGATGTCGAGGACGCGCTCGCCGGGGACGAGCGCGGCGCACTCGAGCAGGCGCTCGTGCGCGGGGCCCACCTGGTCGCCCCACAGCGGCTCGTAGCGGGCCGCCGCGAGATCCCAGCCGTAGCGCTGCACCCGGCGCTGGAGGCGTGCGTCCATCGCTAGCGCAGGAGGTTGCGCGCGGCGAGCTGCCCGATGCGCCTGCCCATCTCGGCACCGGCGTCCACCGAGAAGCGGAAGTGCATGCCGCCGTAGACGCGCGAGTCGGAGACCTCCTGCGTGAAGTCCTCGAACCGCGTCCACTGGCGCGTGGCGCCGCGGGCCGTCGGGCTGCTCGTCGCGAGCACGGGCGCCGGGCCGTTCCCGACCTCGGCCTGGAGCACGGTGGCGACCGCGCCGGCGAGGATCGAGTGGCCGCTCGGGTACTCCGGGTGCATCGGCTCGTCGATGAGCGGCGCCCAGGCCGCCTCGACGGGCGTGGCGTCGTTGCCGTCGAGGTCCGCGTTGCGGATCGCCGTGGAAGGGCGCCAGAAGTGGTAGTGGTACTTCGCCTCGAACACGGCGATCAGCGCATCGTCCATCGCCTGGGACGCCGCCGCGAAGAGCCGCGCGTTCTGCAGCGTGCTTCGGCCAGGCTGCCTCGCCACGGACTGGACGACGCCGTGATAGATCTGCGGCAGCGAGTACTCCCAGAAGCGCGCGATCTCCGTCTGCGCCGCGCCGCGGCGCGCGCTCTGCTTGCCGCCGAGTTCCTTCACTTCGTTGAAGGCGCGCGCCCACGCCTCGCTCCCGAGGGCCGGGGGCGGGCCGGGCCGGAACTGGCTCGCGCTGTCCATCAGCCAGGGCTTTCG
>JBGAOO010000382.1:0-3202 GCA_044221765.1 Usitatibacteraceae bacterium
CCTCGCCCGCGTGCAGGCCGACCCGCTCTATCCCACGCCCGAGAAGCCGCTGCTCAACGCGGGCCTGTGCGCGCGCATCCTGGGGCGCAACGTGGAATCCGAGGACCTGCTGCGCCGGGCGCTGCTCTTCCGGCCCGACCTGGCCGGCGCGCTCTACAACCTCGCGGAGATCCTCTTCGCGAAGGGCGCCTACAAGGACGCCGAGGTCTACCTCTCGCGCTACATGCGCCTGGGCGAGCCCACGCTCTCGGCCCTGGTGCTGGGCGTGAAGCTCGCGCGCGCGCAGGGCGACAGGGCCTCCGAGGACAGCATGCTGCAGCAGTTGCGCCGGCGCTTCCCCGAGGCGCCGCAGGCGCGCGAGCTGCTCGAGGCGAAGCGCTAGGCGCACGGGCATGGACGCGATCGGCGAGAACGAAGGGCAGGCGCAGGCGCCGCGCTCCCCCGGCGCGATCCTCGCGGCCGAGCGCGAGCGCCAGGGCCTGTCGCGCGCGGACATCGCCCAGCGCCTGCACATGAGCGTCTCGCAGGTCGAGGCCCTCGAGTCGGCCGACTACGAGCGCCTGCCGCGCGGCACCTTCCTGCGCGGCTTCACCCGCAACTACGCGCGCGTGGTCGGGCTCGACGGCGCCGCGCTGGTCGAGCTGCTCTCCGAGGATGCCCCGCCGAGCCGCTCGCCGGGCATCGTCGTGCCCAGCCAGAACATCCGCTTCGACCCGCTGGGCGCGCGCCTGGCCAATCCGTACGTGAAGGCCGCGGGGATCGCCGCCGTCGCCATCGTGCTCGGCTTCGCGGCCATGTACTGGTGGCTCTTCATCCGCCCGCAGGGCGTCGCCGCCGCCGGGTACGCGAAGAAGGTCGCCGCCGAGTCCCCGAGGTCGCCGGCCGTGCTGTCCCGTCCCGCCGCACCCGCGCCGGCGGAATTGACGCCGCTCGCGCCTCGCGCCGCGACGTGGCCGGCTTGCCGCCGCGGAACCCGCGCCGGCGGCGCCGTTGCCGTTTCCGCCTCCCCCGCGCCGTCTCCGTCCCCGCGCCCACCCAGGCCGCCTCGCCCGCCTCGCCCGCCTTGCCGGCGCCCGAGCCCGCCGCGAAGCCGGCCGAGCCCGCGCCGGCGAGGCGGAAGGCGCCGGCAGCGCCTCGATCCGGCTCGCCTTCAAGGCCCCCGCCTGGATCGAGATCACCGACTCGAGGGCGCGTGCTCGCGCACCGCGCACCCACTCGGCCGGCTCGAGGTGGCCGGCAAGCCGCCTTTCACGCTGGTGATCGGCAACGCGCCGGAAGTGCGCCTTTCCTACAACGGGCGCGAGGTCGTCCTCGCGCCGCACACGCGCGTGGCCGTCGCCCGGCTCACGCTGCCCTGATCCCCCGGAGCCGAGCATGTCCCCCGTCTCCCGCCGCGCATCCCGACAGGTGCGCATCGCCGACAAGCTGGTCGGCGGCGACGCGCCGATCCTCGTGCAGTCGATGACCAACACCGACACGGAGGATGCCGCCGGCACGGCCGCGCAGGTGGCCGCGCTCGCCCGCGCCGGGAGCGAGGCGGTGCGCGTGACCGTGAACACGCTCGAGGCGGCACGGCAGGTGCCCGTCATCCGGGCGAAGCTCGAGGCGATGGGGCTCTCGGTGCCGCTCATCGGCGATTTCCACTTCAACGGGCACAAGCTCCTCGCGCAGGTGCCCGACTGCGCCGCGGCGCTCGACAAGTACCGCATCAACCCCGGCAACGTGGGCCACGGCTCCAAGCGCGACGACCAGTTCGGCACCATGATCGAGAAGGCCATCGAGTACGCGAAGCCCGTGCGCATCGGCGTGAACTGGGGCTCGCTCGACCCGGAGCTGCTCGCGCGGCTGATGGATGCCAACGCGGCGCTCGCCGCGCCGCTCGAGGCCGATGCGGTGATGCGCGAGGCGCTCGTCGTCTCCGCGCTCGAGAGCGCGGAGCAGGCCGTGCGCATCGGGCTGGCGCCGGAGCGGATCATCCTGTCCTGCAAGGTCTCGAACGTGCAGGACCTGATCCGCGTCTACCGCACGCTCGCCTCGCGCTGCGACTACCCGCTGCACCTGGGGCTCACGGAAGCCGGCATGGGCTCCAAGGGCATCGTCGCCTCCACGGCCGCCATCGGCGTGCTCCTGCAGGAGGGCATCGGCGACACGATCCGCGTCTCGCTCACCCCGGAGCCGGGGGGCGATCGCACGCGCGAGGTGATCGTCGCGCAGGAGATCCTGCAGACGATGGGGCTGCGCTCGTTCACGCCGCAGGTCACCGCCTGCCCGGGCTGCGGGCGCACCACCAGCACGTACTTCCAGGAGCTGGCGGACAAGATCCAGACCTACCTGCGCGGGCAGATGCCGGTGTGGCGCGCGCGCTACCCCGGCGTCGAGGACCTGCACGTGGCCGTGATGGGCTGCGTGGTGAACGGCCCGGGCGAGTCGAAGCTCGCCGACATCGGCATCTCGCTGCCGGGCTCGGGCGAGAAGCCCGTCGCGCCGGTCTTCGTCGACGGCGAGAAGACGGTCACGCTGAAGGGCGAGAGGATCGCCGAGGAATTCCAGGCGCTGGTCGAGGAGTACGTGCGCGCGCGTTACGCGCCCGGCGCCGCGGCCCCGGCCGGCGTGCGGCGCAGGTCCATCCCCATCCAGCCGATCGAATCATGAGCGTCAAGCTGCAGGCCGTAAGGGGCATGGAAGACATCCTGCCCGATGCCTCGCCCCTGTGGGAGCAGCTCGAGGACGCGTGCCGCGACGTGTTCCGGCAGTACGGCTACCGCAACATCCGCACGCCGATCGTGGAGCCCACGGCGCTCTTCGTGCGCGGGCTGGGCGAGGTGACCGACATCGTCGAGAAGGAGATGTACACCTTCGACGACCGCAACGGCGACAGCCTCACGCTGCGGCCGGAGGCGACCGCCGGGATCGTGCGCGCGGCGATCGAGCACAACTTCCTCTACAACGGGCCGCTGCGCGTGTGGACCGCGGGCCCGATGTTCCGCCACGAGCGGCCCCAGAAGGGCCGCCAGCGCCAGTTCCACCAGTACGACGTCGAGGCGCTCGGCTTCGAGGGCCCGGACGTGGACGCCGAGCAGATCGTCCTGCTCGCGCGCCTGTGGCAGCGCCTGGGGATCGGGCCGATCGACCTGCAGGTGAACTCGAGCGGCGACGCGGCCGACCGCCTGGCGCACCGGGCGAAGCTGGTCGCGTACTTCGA
>JBGAOO010000383.1:0-2839 GCA_044221765.1 Usitatibacteraceae bacterium
TTGCCACCGGCCCCATATTCTAATCGAAGCTCCGCGCGCCGCCCGCCCCGCCTCCCGCCCCCTTGACGGCCTACGACACCGCCCTCTTCTGGTTCCGCCGCGACCTTCGCGACGAGGACAATGCCGGCCTCTTCCATGCGCTCGCGAACGCGCGCCGCGTGCACTGCGTCTTCGTCTTCGACCGCGAGATCCTCGAGTCGTTGCCCGCGCGGGCCGACCGGCGCGTGGAGTTCATCCTGGCGGGCGTGGCGGAGCTTCGCGAGCGGCTGCGCTCGCACGGTGGCGGGCTGCGCGTGCTGCACGCGCACGCGCGCGAGGCGGAGCCGGCGCTCGCGCGCGAGCTCGGCGCGGGCGCGGGGTTCGCCAACGAGGACTACGAGCCGGCCGCGCGCGATCGCGACGCCGCCGTGGCGAAGACGCTCGAGGGCTCGGGCGCCCGACTGCACCTGGCCAAGGACCAGGCGATCTTCGCCCGGGACGAGGTGCTCACGCAGGCCGGGGCGCCCTTCACCGTGTTCACGCCCTACAAGAACGCCTGGCTGCGCCTGGCGAACGCGTTCTACCTGCGCGGGTACCCCGTGGAGAAGTACGCCGGCCGCCTCGCGCCGGAACCGGCCGGGGCGGCGCTGCCCACGCTGGAGGGCCTGGGCTTCGCGAAGACGAACCTCTCGACGCTCGCCCTGCCCACGGGCGCCTCGGGCGCGCGCGCGCTCCTCGCCGACTTCCTCCCGCGCCTATCGCGCTACCACGAGGCGCGCGACTTCCCGGCCGTGAAGGGCGTGTCGTACCTGTCGGCGCACAACCGCTTCGGCACGGTCTCCATCCGCACCCTGGCGCGCGAGGCCTGGCAGGCCAAGGGCGAGGGCGCCGCCACCTGGCTCTCGGAACTCATCTGGCGCGACTTCTACTTCCAGATCCTGCACCACCATCCGCACGCCGCGACCGGCGCGTTCAAGCGCCAGTACGACGCCATCCGCTGGCCGGGCCTGCCGGAGCACCTGGCCGCCTGGCGCGAGGCGCGCACGGGATTCCCGATCGTCGACGCGGCGATGCGCCAGCTCCACGCCACGGGCTACATGCACAACCGCCTGCGCATGGTGGTGGCGTCCTTCCTCGTGAAGGACCTGCTGGTCGACTGGCGCGAGGGCGAGCGCCACTTCGCCGAGCACCTGCTCGACTTCGACCTCGCCGCGAACAACGGCGGCTGGCAGTGGGCCGCCTCCACCGGGTGCGACGCGCAGCCCTACTTCCGCATCTTCAACCCGGTGTCGCAGTCCGAGCGCTTCGACCCGCAGGGCCGGTTCATCCGGCGCTACGTGCCCGAGCTCGCGCGCGTGCCCGATCGCTTCATCCACGCGCCCTGGACCCTGCCCCCGCTCGAGCAGCAGGCGAGCGGGTGCGTGGTCGGGCGCGACTATCCCGCGCCCGTCGTGGACCACGCCGCGCAGCGCGGGAAGGCGCTCGCGCTCTACCAGGCCGCCCGGGAAGGCGCCTAGTACAGGGCGCCGCCGAAGCGGCCGTACTGGTTGTTCGACGGCGCCCAGGTGCGCAGGTAGCCGGAGATGCCGTGCTTGGCGATCTCGAAGTCCGTGATCTCGAACGTCCCGGCCGGGCCGTCGCCGTAGTTGCACGAGTAGGTGCCGCTCACGCGCGCGAACTTGCCCCCCTGGCTGTACGTCCCCCGGTATTCGCAGCGGCCGAACTGCTCCTCGACGCGCATGAACAGCTGGCCTTCCGAGAGGTGGAAGAGGATCTGCGCGGGGTACTGGCGCGTGCCGTAGGGCGCCTGGCCGGGCAGCGTCTGCCGCAGGTTGAAGGAGCCGTGGTAGTTGGTCCCGAACGAGGGCGTCTCGAACGAGTAGCGGACGAGGCCCTTCTCGATGTCCACGCCGTCCACGTCGTAGTACGCGCGCAGGCTGCCGCCCGGCTGCGGCTCGAGCACGAGCGTGCCGACGCGCTGCTGCACCACGCTGCCCGGGTTGAAGGGCCCGCCCTGCCAGGGGCCCTGCGTGCGGTAGAGCTCGCCGCGCATCACGGGCAGGCCCGCATTGTCGAGCGCGAAGGTGCGCATGGCGGGGGCGACGAGCCAGGTGGCCTTGCCGTCGGCGCCGTAGACGAAGAGCGTGACGAAGGCGCTCTCGCCCTGCTGGACGATGTTCGCGCCCCAGCCGGCTTCGTTCGGGTTCCACCAAAGGTCGGTATAGGTGTTGGCGCCGGCGCCGAGCGCCGCGCAGGCCGCGAGTGCCGCGGCGGTCCGGGTGATCCACTTCCTCATCGGTCTATCTCCAGATTGTGGGGCGCGCGCATCCTCGCCCGCCCGCCGCCCGGCCCGCCACCGGCACGCGACGAAGCGCGAAAAGCGGCCACCGGAAGGCGATCGGGCGCGACGGGAACGCCGGCCCCGTGTAACGGGAAGCGTGACTCTGGGGCACGCCGGCCCGGCGGCGCCAAGTCCTTTTGCGTGATACCTTTTTCGCATGGGAGAGCGGATCGCCTTGCGCCAGCTGCGCTACTTCGCCGCCGTCGCGGACGCCGGCAGCTTCCGCGCCGCCGCCGAGCGGCTGCACGTCTCGCAGCCGCCGCTCAGCCGCCCGGTGGCGCAGCTCGAGCGCGTGCTGGGCGTGCGGCTGCTCGCGCGCGGCACGACCGGCGCGAGCCTCACCCCCGAGGGCCACGCGGCCCTGGAGCGCATCCGCGACATCCTCGCCCGGGTCGATGCGCTGGCCGGATTCGCCGCGGTCGCCGGCTCCGCCCGCGCACCCGTGCGCATCGGCATCACCGCCGCGCTCACGGTGGCGCAGCGCGCGGGCCTGGAGGCCGCCTGGCGCCCGGCGGCGCC
>JBGAOO010000384.1:0-2835 GCA_044221765.1 Usitatibacteraceae bacterium
AGGCAGGTCGAACCAGAAGCGCGAGCCCTTGCCCGGCTCGCTTTCGACCTGCAGCGTGCCACCGAGCAGCGCGACCAGGTGCCGCGAGATCGCGAGCCCCAGCCCTGTCCCGCCGTAGCGGCGCGTCGTGGTGGTGTCGGCCTGCACGAAGGGCTGGAAGAGTTCGGGCAGCTTGTCCGGCGCGATGCCGATGCCGGTGTCCGTGACGCTGAAGCGCAGCCACGCGCGCGGGTCTTCCTCCCGCGCCGGCAGAGGCTCGATCGCGAGCGTGATGTGGCCCCGATGCGTGAACTTGATCGCGTTGCCCACCAGGTTCGAGAGCACCTGGCGCAAGCGCGTGGGGTCGCCGCGGAACCAGCCCGGCGGGGGGATGTCCAGGTTCGCCGAGAGCGTGTCGGCACGGCTCACGGCCTGCTCCGTGAAGGCGGCCCGCAGGTCGCCGGCCAGGTGCGCGAGGTCGAAGTCGATCGCCTCGATCGCGACCTTGCGCGCCTCGATCTTGCTCAGGTCGAGGATGTCGCCCAGCAGTTCATGCAGCGAGCGGCCCGAGGCCGAGATGGCCTCGCAGTAGCGCCGCTGCTCCGCCGTGAGCGCGGTCGACTGGAGCAGCTCGGCCATGCCGAGCACCCCGTTGAGCGGCGTGCGGATCTCGTGGCTCATGCGCGAGAGGAACTGCGACTTCGCCTCGCTCGCGGCGTCGGCCTCGGCCCGGGACCGGACGAGGTCGCGGTTCTGCTTGAGCAGCCTCTCGGTGAGCGTGTCGAGCACCTGGACGACGGAGCCGATCTCGTCGCGGGCCGCGCTCGCGATGGCGGAGCCCGTCGCCTTGAACGCGGTCTCCTCGGCGCGCGTGCGCAGCGCGCGCAGCGGCCGCAGCACCACGCGCAGCAGGAGGTAGGCGGCCACGATGGCCGCCACCAGGAACAGGGCCGACCAGAGCAGCGCCAGGCGGAAGCTGTCGTTCAGCGCGCGGAAGACGGCGCTGCTGTCGAGCCTCACCATGATCACGAAGCCGTCGTCGACGATGAGCATCGGCAGGTACACCACCTTCACGCGGCCATCGTCGTAGGTGCGGTGGACGGGGATCTTCTGCTGGTAGGCCTCCTCGATCGCCGCGGTGTCGAGGGTCTCGGCGGCGACCCGGCTCGTCGTCGCGAGCACCTGCGTGCGGGACACGAGGGCGAGCTCGGCCTTCACCTTCCCGGCCATGTCCCGCAGGAACGGGGCGTGCAGGTGCCTGCCCAGGATCACCGAGCCCACGATCCGGCCTTCCTCGCGCAAGGGCTCGATCGCGAGCACCGCCACGCCGTTGGCCATCACGCGCGAGACCATCGAGCCCTGGCCCTGGAGCGCCTCGGCCACGCCCCAGATCGTGCTTCGCGCGCCGATCGTCACCTCCGACTGGTAGCTGTAGCGCACGATCTCGCGGGTGTCGGTGATCTCCAGGCTGTCGATCACCTGCTCGCGCAGCAGGGGAGCGAGGATCGTCTCGAGGGGCGGATCGCGATCGCCTTCCCGCGGCGGCGCGGACAGCCGCCTCGTCAGGCGCGGGTAGGTGGCGAGCACGCGGGCCGCGAGCTGCGTGCCCTGGGCATACTCGCCGACCAGCGACTCGACGAGCGTCGCGACGGTGGCGACCTTCTCGGATTCGCGCTCGCTGATCGTCGCCTCGAGCAGCTCGCGCATCACCCCGTACGAAAGCCCGAGCGCGGCGAGGACGATCGCGGAAACCAGGGCGAGGATGGACCAGCGGATGTTCATCGGGACCGTGCCGGGATTCGCCGCCCTCGTGCGCTCACCGGGTCAGGGACCGGGCAGCGGCGGAATGATGCCGTGGTCACGCAGGATGCGCTTGCCCTCGGGCGAGGCGAGGAAATCCACGAACGCGCGGCTTCCCGGCGAGAGGGCCTGGCCGGCGCGATGGATCAGGCCGAACTCCAGCCAGACCGGATAGCGGCCCGTGGCGACGTTCACCGGCGTGGGCTCCACCCCGTCGAGGCTGAGCGGCGACACCTTCGTCCTGGCGGCCTCGAGGGCCGAGCGGTTCAGCAGGCCCAGGCTCGTCCCGAAGCGGTCCAGCAGGTCGATCAGCTGCGGGTCGAGGTGGACCACCTTCACGCCGGGGCCGAACGCGATGTCCCGGAAGGCGGGGATGCGCGCGGCCATCGCCTGGCGCGAGGCGTCGCCGGCCTCGCGTCCGATCACCCGGATCGGTCCGGGGCGGCCGCGCAGCTCGCGCCAGTCCGTGATCCGGCCCGTGAAGGCATCGACCATCTGGGCGCTCGTCACGTTGCGCACGTCCACGCCGGCCCCCGCGACGAACACCACGGCATCGCGCCCGATCGGCAGGAATGCGAGGCCCTTCGCGCTCTCCTCGGCGTGGAGCGGCCGGCCCACGCGCGCGAGCTCCGCCTTGCCCGCCAGCACGTCGCGGATGCCGCCGGCGGTTCCGGTGGAGGGGGGGACCGTGACGACGTGCAGCTTCTGGCCGGCATTGAAAGCGCTGGCGAGCGCGCCCAGCACGTGCTCGGGATTGCCGCTGCCGGGGATGGCCAGTTCCGTCGCGAGGGCGCCGAGGGAGAGCAAGGCGCCGGCGAGGGTGGCCAGGATTGCGGACATGGGTATTTTCGTCTTCACGGAACCCGCCTCCAGCGATCGGAGTTGCCGGCCGTCGCTCCCTGGCGCGCGGACCGGGTCCCGTGCCCGGCGATCGACGCGACAGCACTCCTTGCGCGATGGCTTCGCCAAGGCGGAGAACGGCCTGAAGGAACTAACGGCAGCCGACTGTCGCAGCTTGAGGGAAGCCCGTGGCGCCCGGTTGACCGGCATCAACCG
>JBGAOO010000385.1:0-2834 GCA_044221765.1 Usitatibacteraceae bacterium
AGCCGCACCCCGCAAGGCGCAGCAGCACGAAGCCCCCGCCGGACCCCGTCCGCGCGGGGGTTTTCCCTTGCGCGGGCGCCGCGGGCCTCAGCCCGGCCGGCGCGGCCCCGTCATCTCCTGCGGGCGCACCCAGCGATCGAAGTCCGCCGCGCTCACCGCGCGCAGCGCGAGCGCCGCCTCGCGAAGGGTGGTGCCCTCCTCGTGGGCGCGCCGCGCGACCTGCGCCGCCCTGTCGTAGCCGATGTGGGGGACGAGCGCGGTCACCAGCATGAGCGAGCGGCCCAGCAGCTGCGCGATGCGCTCGCGATCGGGCTCGATGCCGCGGGCGCAATGCAGCTCGAAGCCGCGCATCCCGTCCGCCAGCAGGCGCACGCTCTGCAGGAACGCGTGCGCGAGGAGCGGCTTGCAGACGTTCAACTCGAAATTGCCCGCCGCGCCCGCCATGCCCACCGCCGCGTCGTTCGCCATCACCTGCATGGCGGCCATGACCAGCGCTTCTGCCTGCGTCGGGTTCACCTTGCCCGGCATCATCGAGCTGCCCGGCTCGTTCTCGGGCAGGCGTATCTCGCCGATGCCCGCGCGCGGCCCGCTGGCGAGCCAGCGGATGTCGTTCGCGATCCTCACGAGGGCCACCGCCAGCGTGCGCAGGGCCCCGTGCACGGCGACCAGGCCGTCGTGCGCGGCGAGCGCGGCGAACTTGTTCGGGGCGCTCGAGAACGGCAGGCCGTGCAGGCGGGCCAGCTCGGCCGCCACGCGATCGCCGAACTCGGGATGCGTGTTGAAGCCCGTGCCGACGGCCGTTGCGCCGATCGCGAGCGAGTGCACGGCCGGCAGCAGCGCATCGAGGAGCGAGGCGGCGAAGTCGAGCTGCGCGAGGTAGCCGGAGAACACCTGGCCCAGCGTGACCGGCGTCGCATCCTGCAGGTGCGTGCGGCCCGTCTTCACGATGTCGCCGAAGTCCGCGGCCTTGGCCGCGAGGGTGGCGCGCAGCCGGTCCAGGGCCGGCCGCAACGAGCGGACGAGCCCCAGGGCGGCGGCCACGTGCATCGCGGTGGGGAACACGTCGTTCGAGGACTGGCCGAGGTTCACGTCGTCGTTCGGGTGCACTCGCCGGCGCGCGCCCCGCAGGCCACCCATCAGTTCCGAGGCGCGGTTGGCCAGCACCTCGTTCATGTTCATGTGGGTCTGGGTGCCCGAGCCCGTCTGCCAGACGGACAGCGGGAACTCGCGCGCGTGCAGGCCGTCGAGCACTTCCTGCGCGGCGGCGACGATGGCCGCGGCCTTGGCCCGGGGAAGCAGGCCCAGGTCCCGGTTCACGCTCGCGCACGCCGCCTTCACGGAGGCCAGCGCGAGCAGCAGCTCCCCGGGCATGCGCTCGGTCGAGATGGCGAAGTGCGCGAGGGAGCGCTGCGTCTGCGCGCCCCACAGGCGGTTCGCCGGCACCGCGATGGCGCCCAGCGAATCGCGCTCCAGGCGATGCGTGCTCACGGCGCCGGCCGCCGGTCGGGCGACGGGATCGGGCGGCGAGGCGGCGCTCCGGCGAGGTGCATGGGAACCCCTGGCGCGGCTGCGCGCAGTGCGGGAAGGGACGCCCATGCTGGGCCGGTCCTCGCCCGCCGTCTGTGCGCTCTCGTACCGATCGCGTCGGCCCGCCGCGGGCACCGTTCGCCAACGAACAGACCACCGCCGGCCCTCGCCGTAGCGTGGACCCTCCACCAAGGAGCCCGCCATGAAATCCCCGCTTCGCGCCCTGCCCCTCCTCGCCGTCCTCGCGCTGTCCAGCGCCCTCGCCTTCGCCGCGCCCCCGACCACGCAGCGCCCGGGCGAGTACTTCGACGACGCCGTCATCACCACGAAGGTGAAGACCGCGATCCTCGAGGAACCCAGCCTCAAGTCGATGGAGATCACCGTCGAGACCTTCAAGGGCGTCGTGCAGCTGAGCGGCTTCGTGCGCTCGCAGGCCAACATCGACGTCGCGGTCCTCGCCGCGAAGAACGTGGAAGGCGTGAGCGAGGTGAAGAACGACATGCGCCTGAAGTAGGCGCCGGCCGGCGGGCACGTATCTTCCGCGCGCAACGCGCACGGGGCCCGCCGGCGTGCTACAGTCCGTCCCGCAGGATCGTCAAGCAGTGAATCGAGTAGTCCTCCCTCGCCGCTCGCGCGGTGTCCGAAGTGGCAGTTCATTCCCCTCTTGATCGTCGTGTCCGCAACGGGACCCGGTTTGTCCCGGATACAGAATGGAAGGAATGCAACTATGGCTACCGGCACCGTGAAGTGGTTCAGCGACTCCAAGGGCTTCGGCTTCATCACCCCCGACGATGGCGGCAAGGACCTCTTCGCCCACCACACGTCGATCCAGATGGACGGCTACAAGTCCCTGCAGGAAGCGCAGAAGGTGGAGTTCGAGGTGCAGACCGGCCCCAAGGGCCCGCTCGCCGCGAACATCCGCGCGATCTCGTAGGCAACGGCCCCGGGGGCTTCCCCCGGCCGCAGGAAGAAGCCCGGCACGCCGGGCTTTTTTTCGCCTGCGATTCGCCGCGCGCCCCTAGTGGCGCGCCAGGCGCAAGGCGCTCCTCGCCCTCGCCTCGGCCTGCGCCTCGGCGCAGGCGGGCATCCACCCGGCCACGCGGTCGCGGCCGGCGTGCTTCGCCTCGTAGAGCGCCAGGTCGGCGCGCTCGACGAGCTGGTCGGTGACGGTGTCGACCCCGGGGTGGAGGTGGCAATAGCCGAAGCTCGCGGTCACGTGCGGCGCCGTGCGCGAGCCGGCGTGCGGCAGGGCGAGCGCGCGAATGGCGAGCCGCGCGGACTGCGCGACCTGCCGCACGCCCTCCTCG
>JBGAOO010000386.1:0-2830 GCA_044221765.1 Usitatibacteraceae bacterium
CCGTGCTGCGCGAGCGCGACCACGTCCATGTAGCCCTCCACCACCACCACGCTGTTCGCGCCGCGGATCGCCCGGCCGGCCTGGTAGAGGCCGTAGAGCTCGCGCCCCTTCTCGAAGAGGGGCGTCTCGGGCGAATTGAGGTACTTCGGCTCGCCCTCGCCGATCACGCGTCCGCCGAAGCCGATGACCTGCCCGCGCGAGTCGAGGATGGGGAACATCACGCGGCCACGGAAGCGGTCGTACCGGCGCGACTTGCGCTCGGGCTCGCCGGGCTGCCCCTCGCCCGGGTCGGAGTCGAGGACCAGGCCCGTGTCCTTGAGATCGGGGGAGTCGTAGTCGGGGAAGACGGCCTTGAGCGATTGCCAGGCGTCGGGCGCGTAGCCCAGCCCGTAGCGGGCGGCGATCTCGCCGGAAAGGCCGCGGCGCTTCAGGTAGTCGATCGCCTCGGGCGTCTTCTTCAGCTCGGCGCGATAGTAGGCAAGCGCCTCCAGCATGCGTTCGGCGAGCCCCTTGATGCGCGAGGGCTCGGGCCGGCCGGGGAGGTTGCCGGGGCGCACGTCCGGCACCTCGAGCCCCACCTGCTGCGCGAGCTCGCGGATCGCATCCGGATAGGTGAGGCCGGAATACTCCATCAGGAACCCGATCGCGTTGCCGTGCACCCCGCAGCCGAAGCAATGGTAGAACTGCTTGGTCGAGGAGACGTTGAACGAGGGCGTCTTCTCGTTGTGGAAGGGGCAGCAGGCCTTGTAGTTCGTGCCCGCCTTCTTCAGGCGCACGTGACGGTCGATCACCTCGACGATGTCGATGCGAGCGAGGAGCGTCTGGATGAAGTCCTGCGGGATCATGCGGGAAAGTCGGCCCCCGAGCCCGTCCTGCCGGCCCTGTCCGGCCGGGCAGGGCATCCGTCGACGGGCGTTCAGCCCGCCAGTTTCGCCTTCACCAGCGCCGAGAGACTGCCCATGTCGGCACGCCCGGCGACCTTCGGCTTCACGATCGCCATGACCTTGCCCATGTCCGCGGGCGACTTCGCGCCGCTCGCGGCGACGGCCTCGGCGACGATCGCCGCGAGCTCGTCCTCGCCGAGCTGGGTGGGCAGGTACGCGCCCAGGATCGCCATCTCCCGCTTCTCCCGGTCGGCCAGGTCCTGGCGTCCCGCCTTCTCGTACTGCGAGACCGAGTCGCGCCGCTGCTTGAGCATCTTCTCGATCACCGAGATCACGCCGGCGTCATCGAGGGTGATGCGCTCGTCGACCTCGCGCTGCTTCATCGCCGCGGTGAGCAGCCGCAGCGTCCCGAGCCTGTCGGCCTCGCGGGCCTTCATGGCGGACTTCACGTCCTCGCCCACCCGTTCGCGCAGGTTCATCGCTCGCTCCTTCCCGGAAATGACCGCGGCGAGCGGGGCACTGGAGGCCCGGCTCGCCGCGAAATAGACCCCTGGTGGCCGCGGCCGCTCAGTACAGCTTCGGCGGCAGCATCTGCGAGCGCATGCGCTTGTAGCGGCGCTTCACGGCGGCGGCGTGCTTGCGCTTGCGCTCGGCAGTGGGCTTCTCGTAGAACTCGCGCGCGCGCAATTCGGTGAGCAGGCCCGTCTTCTCGACTGCGCGCTTGAAGCGGCGCAGGGCGACGTCGAAAGGCTCGTTTTCCTTGACTCGGATGGTCGGCATGAAGGGTTCCGGTGAGGCGGTTGGGTAACGGGGCCGATAAGGCACCGCCGAAAACCCTGCATAATATCAAAGTTTTGCACCCCTGAAAAGGCGCCTTCTCGCGCCCGCCCATGCTCACCCTCGGCATCGAAACCTCCTGCGACGAGACCGGCGTCGCGCTCTGCGACAGCGAGCGCGGCATCCTGGGCGAGGCGCTGCATTCGCAGGTCGCGCTCCACGCGCTCTACGGCGGCGTCGTGCCGGAACTCGCCTCCCGGGACCATATCCGGCGTGTCCTGCCGCTCGCCCGCCAGGCGCTCGCGCAGTCCGGGCACCGGCTGGCCGACGTGGACCTGGTCGCCTACACCGAAGGCCCGGGCCTCGCGGGCGCGTTGCTCGTGGGCGCTTCCGTGGCGGCCGGATTGGGGCTCGCGCTGGGCAAGCCCGTGGTGGGTGTCCACCACCTGGAAGGGCACCTGCTCTCGCCGCTGCTCGCCGACCCGCGGCCCGGGTTTCCCTTCGCGGCCTTGCTGGTCTCCGGCGGGCATACGCAACTCATGGCGGTCGAGGGCGTCGGGCGCTACCGGCTGCTCGGCGAGACCGTCGACGATGCCGCCGGCGAGGCGTTCGACAAGACGGCCATGTTGCTGGGGCTGGGCTACCCGGGCGGGGCCGCCCTCGCGACGCTGGCGGCGTCGGGCAACCCGAAGCGCTTCGCCTTTCCGCGGCCGATGATCGCCTCCGGAGGCTTGGATTTCAGCTTCAGCGGCCTCAAGACGGCCGCGATGCTGTGCGTGCGGAAGCAGGCGCCGGACGATCGCCTGAAAGCCGACATCGCCGCCTCGTTCCAGGCGGCCGTCGTGGACGTACTGGTGTCGAAGTGCCTCCAGGCGCTGGAGTCCACCGGCTACGAGCGCATCGTCGTCGCGGGTGGCGTCGGGGCCAACACGCTGCTGCGCGAGCGCCTCGAGCGCGAGACGCATCGCCGGGGCGCGCGGGCATACTTCCCGCCGCCCCGGCTGTGCACGGACAACGGCGCGATGATCGCCTTCGCCGCGACGCTGCGGCACGCCGGTGCGATCGCGCCGCGCGAGGGATTCGCCGTGCGCCCGCGCTGGGACCTGGCGAGCCTCTCCTAGTCGGTGCCGCGCCGGTACTCGCGTTCGGCGATCTCGAGTTCCTCCTCG
>JBGAOO010000387.1:0-2828 GCA_044221765.1 Usitatibacteraceae bacterium
TCCTTCGCGGGCGCCTTCACGAGGTCGCGGAAGCCGTAGAGGAAGCCGCCGGCGAGCAGGAGCCCGGCCAGCAGCCAGAGGATCGAGCGCTTTTCGGACAGCACCTCGAGTTCCATGGACGTGCGCTCGCCCTGCTTCAGGCCCGCGAGCTGCAGCTGGGCGCCCTGGCGCCCCTCGAACCGGTCCAGCTCGACGCGCGGGGTGAACTCCTTGCGCTTCGCCCTGGGGAGCTGCTCGCGGATCGCGTGCACCAGCATCCCCTCGGGAAGGCGCACCCTCGCCCGGTATGTCCCGATCGGCAGCGCCTGCGTGTTCACGAAGGCGTGGCGGAAGAGGCGCGAGCCCTCGGGAAAGGCCGCCTTCTGCCCCTCCTCGGGCCGCGGCACGTAGAGCAGGCCGGGCACGCTGAACGAGAACGCGAGGCGGGCCTCGGGGGCGACGCCGTCGGGCAGGTCGATGTCGACGGCCGCGGCGTCCTTGCCCGCGGCCGGCGCGATCGTCGTGCCCGCGGGCGCCTGCTGCGTGCCGAATCCCTCGAGCGAGGCGAAGGCCACCGGGACGCGCAGGCGGCCGGCCGTCGCGCCCGCGAGATCCAGGGCGACGACCACCTGCGCGGAGCCGTCCGGCGACAGGGTGATCCGCGTGTCGTAGGTCTTCACCTCCACCGCGCCGGCGAGCGCGCCCGCCCCGGCCATCGCGAGCGCCGCGCACGCTCGCGCGCACCGGGCGAGGCGGCCCGCCGCGCTCACGGCGCCACCGCCCAGAAGCTCGGCGTGAGCCCGATCCACGGGAACCACGTGAGCGCGAAGAGGACGAGCAGCAGGACGCCCACCGTGCAGGTGACCATCCCGTACTTGAAGTTGTCCCCGACCGAATACTGGTTGGTGGAGAAGAGGATCACGTTGGGCTTGCCGCTGATGGGCAGGCCCACCACCCAGTCGATGCACAGGGCGGCCGGCAGCGCGAAGGACAGCGGGTTCCAGCCCAGGGACTTCGCCAGCGTGATCACGATGGGCAGCATGATGATCGTGCGCACGGTCTTGGATGTCGTGAGCAGGTGGCTGTACATCATCACCGCGATCACGATCGTGTAGGACACGCCGAAGGGCACGCTTCTCAGGTCCAGGCCGCCGAAGAGCTGCTTCACGCCCCAGGCCGCCGCGCCCGTGTCGTCCAGGGCGAGCCCGCCCGCGTAAGCGCCGGCGCTGAAGATGAGCAGGTGCCAGGGGATGTCCGCCTCGGACCACTGCAGCACGCCATAGCGCGGGATGAGCACGATCACCGCCCCCAGCAGCGCCGCGAAGGGCGCGCTGATCTCCACGCCGAACCACTGCATGTGGAAGATGTCCGTCATCCACAGCGCGAGCACCAGCGCGAAGATGGCGATGGCCTTCTTCTCCTCCCTGCGCAGCGGCCCCAGGTCGCGGTACTGCTTCGCCACGATCTCGAGGCCCCCCTCGAGCTGCGGCACCTGCTCGGCCTTCGGGATGCGGAAGATCAGCTTCTGGCCGACGATCCACATGACGAGCATCGTGATCACGGCGAGCGGGGTGCCGACCTTCACCCAGTCCATGTAGTAGACGCGCTGGTCGGCCATCGTCTGGATGAGGCCCACGGCGATGAGGTTGGCCGCCGAGCCGGTCATCGTCATCGACGAGAGCACGGAGATGCAGCACAGGTTGAGCAGCAGGAGGTTGCGGCCGAAGTTGTTGTTGGTCTCGTCGGTGGCGCCGTAGATGGCCGCCACCACGATGATGAGGGGCAGCGTCATCACGGTGCGCGCGGCCGTGGCCGGGATGAGCGGGGCGAGCACCATGTGCAGGATGAGGAAGGCGAGCAGCGCCCAGGAGGCCTTCTTGCCGAAGCGCAGGATGAGCCAGAAGGCCATGCGCTTGGCCAGGCGCACCTTGACCAGCATGGAGCTCAGGATGAAGGCGAGCAGGTTCAGCCAGATCACGTCCATGCCGAGCACGTACATGATCGTCTTGTCCGTGGCCACGCGCGTCACGAGCAGCAGGAACATGAGCACGAGCGAGGTGACGTACGTGGGGAAGGGCTCGGTGACCCACCACACCAGCGCGAGCGCGAAGCAGGCCGCGCCCGCCTGCGCCGCGGCGCTCAGCCCGGCCCCGGCGGGCGCGTAGAGGATGAGCAGGAAGAGCGCGATGCCCCCGGGGAAGCCCAGGTAGCGCATCCACCGCTCCGTGCCGTTCTGCGCGGGTCTCGCCTTGGAGGACAGCGCCATCTTGTCCATCCCCAGCAGCTCCAGGAGCCTCTGGTTCTGGGCGCGGTCCTGCGCGGCGGCGTTCCCGGCGGCGGCGGCTTCTGCGCTCATGGGTCCTTCGTCAGGCCTTGGCCCAGGTCTTGAACGGGTTCTTCAGCAGGTTCGAGTTGTAGTACCGGGGGTCGCTCGAGACCTCGCGCACCGCCCAGGCCGGCGCCTCGAAGCGCTCGTCCTCGCTCGAGAGCTCGATCTCGGCGACCACCAGGCCCTCGTTGTCGCCGTGGAAGACGTCGATCTCCCAGGTCTTGCCGCCGTGCATTTCCTTGTGGCGATGCTTGTCGATGAGGGGCTGCTCGCACAGATTGTCCAGCAGGGCGGCCGCGTCCGCCACCGGGATGGGGTACTCGAACTCCGACCGCGTCACGCCCACGTTGGCGCCCTTGATGGTGAGCTTGGCCACCTCGCCCTCGATCCTCACGCGCACCACGCGCTCCTTCTGCGAGTTCAGGTAGCCCTGCTTGAAATGGATGCCCGCATCCTGCGGCTTCCACGCCGCGAGGTCCACCACGAACTTGCGCTCGATCTCCTTGCCCATGCCCTTCTC
>JBGAOO010000388.1:0-3581 GCA_044221765.1 Usitatibacteraceae bacterium
CGCTGCCGCGTGAATGCGCTCTTGCCGGGCGACTGCGACGCCGAGGCCGCGCTGGGGGCCGCCTTGGCCCGAAGCGGTGCCAACGCCCTCGAGCCGCCCGCGTTCGACACCCTCGAGGACACGGACTGGGTGCGCGAGACACAGCGCCAGTTCGACCCGATCCGCGTGGGCGAGCGCCTCTGGATCGTGCCCACCTGGCATGTCGCGCCGGATGCGGGCGCGGTCAATCTCGTCCTCGACCCCGGCGCGGCCTTCGGCACCGGCAGCCACCCCACCACGCGCCTGTGCCTGGGCTGGCTGGAGGCGCAAGTGAAGGGTGGGGAGGCGGTGCTCGACTACGGCTGCGGCTCGGGCATCCTCGCGATCGCGGCCCTGCGCCTGGGCGCCGCGCGCGCCTGTGCCGTGGACATCGATCCGCTGGCCCTGGAGGCCGCTCGCTATAATGCCTCGGCCAATGGCGTCAGCCTCGAGGTGTGCGCCGCCGAATCGCCGCTCGCCCTCGAGGCGGACCTCACCGTCGCCAACATCCTCGCCAATCCGCTGCGCATGCTCGCTCCGCTGCTCGCCACGCACACCCGACCCGGCGGCCGCCTCGCGCTCTCGGGAATCCTCTTCCCGCAGGCGCAATCGGTGCTCGAGGCCTATTCGCCCTTCTTCGACTGCGCGCTGCAGGCCCGGGACGGCGACTGGGTGTGCCTCGCCGGCGTGCGCAGGCCCTAGGCGGCATGCTCGTCACCACCTGCAAGCACTGCGGCGCGCGCTTTCGCGTCACTCCCGAGCAGCTCAACCTGCGCCAGGGGCAGGTGCGCTGCGGCGAATGCGAGCAGGTGTTCAACGGCTTCGAGTCGCTCGAGCGCTTCCCGGGCGATGACACCGGCGCGAGGCTGCTCGCGATGCGCGCGGGCGAACTCAAGTCGGCCGACCCGCTCGAGTCGCTGGAGCAGATCGACCTGCGCGCCGGCCCCGCGGAGGAGACCGGCGCCCGCCACGGCGTGGGGGCGAAGCCCGAGGAGGCCGCCGCGCCGGCGGCGAGCGAGCCCGCATCCGCGCCGGCGGCCGAACCACCGGCCAAAGCACCGCCCTCGCCCGTTCCGCTCTCTGCGTTCCTTCGTCCCGCGCAGCCCCAGCCTGAGCCCCCGGTGGCCGATTACGTGCCCGAGCCGCCGGCCCGTCCGTCGCGGGCCTGGTCCTTCGGGGTGGTCCTGCTGGCACTGGTGCTCGCCGCCCAGCTCGCCTATGCGTTCCGCGCGCGCATCGCGCAGCAGTATCCGGCCTTGCGCCCGGTGCTCGAGTCGGTTTGCGCCTCCGCCGGCTGCACCGTGCCGTGGGTCAACGACGAATCGGCGCTCAAGCTCGAGGACTCGGAACTGCTCGGGTGCCGGAGCCAGAGTTTGGGCAGATCGCGCTCTCGGCGCGCATCCGCAACCTGTCGGGCTCCGCGCGGGAATTCCCTGCCATGGAGCTCACGCTCACCGACGTGTCAGGGCAGACGGCCGTGCGCCGCGTGCTGCGGCCCGCCTTGGACTACCTCGCGCGCGAACCGGGCTGGAGCGGTGATGGCGCCCGGCGGCGAAGTGCTCGTGAGCGTGCAGCCTGGAGACGAGCCGCGTGAAGGCGACGGGGTACGAACTGCTGCTCTTCTACCCCTAGGCCGCCTTCTCGCGCAGGTTCGACATCAGCGTCGACGAGCAGCGCCCCGTCGAGGATCCTCGCCTTCGCCGCGGCGCATCACCAGCGAGCGCCTCGGGCGAAGTCGACATCGCGGCCTTCGCGTTCGAGTTCGTGAACAGGTAGACGCCCTTGGCGGGCTGATCCATTGAGGCGCTATTACCAGGCCGCGCCCTCGCGGCGGAATTCCACCCATGTTGCGCGGCAGGTTGGTCCGGATGCGCGTAGACACGTTGCGCACGGCGGATGCCCCGCGCGGGGTCTTCGAGGCGGACCTCTTCCACCTCCAGCTCGCCCAGGGGCACCACGGCACGCTCGATGGACGGCACCGCGAGCGGCGCGGCCGGCGCGGCATCCTGCGCCTTCGGCTGCGAAGCGGCCTGGTGCCTTCAGCCCGGCCTTCACCGCGTCGGAGTGGCAGTCGACGAGCGCGCCGAAGAAGGCCTCCAGGCGCGCCTCGTCGGCGCCGCGCATGCCCTCCTGCAGGTTGCTCAGCAGCAGGGCACCGAGACCAGGCGGCGCCGGTCTTCAGCGCCGTGCTTGGGTTCGACGCTCCAGAGGAGCTCGTCGGCCTGGGCGAGGAGCGCGCTCCACGGAGCGGAGGCGTCGCCATGCACGGCATGCACGGTGGCGAGCGCGCGCACCCACACGTCCTCGAGCATCGCGCGCACCGGCTCGGGCACCCAGCCGCGGGCGGCCAGGCGCCGGTCGATCTCCTCCTCGGAAAGCGAGCGGGCGATCTCGAGCCGCTCGCGTTCCTCCATCAGTTTCGCCGTCTCCTGGATGACGCGCTGCTCGAGCGCGTCCTCCGCGGCCTGGAAGGCCTCCATCTCCGAGGCGAGCGTCGCGAAGAGCTCGATGTCGGTGTCGAATTCGAGCAGCACGCGGCTCACGACGGCGTCGACCTTCGCGAGCGTGGCCTTGCCGCGCCCGCTGCCCGCCTCGAGCCCGATCGAGGCCTGCGCGAGGCGGTCCAGGAGCCTGCGCGCCGGGTGCGCCTTGGATGAGAAGAAGGCCTTGTCGAGCAGGGCCACCTTGAGCATCGGGATCTGCAGCCGGCCCAGGATGGCCTTCACCTCGGCCGTGATCTGGCGATCGTCGAAGATGTAGTCGAACAGCATCGCGACGATGTCGATCGTCATCGCGTCGATCGCGGCGAGCGCGGAGGATTGCGGGGCCGCCTTCAGGTCCCGGATCACGTTCGCGACGGCGCCGGCCGCGGCGAGCGCGGCCTCGGGCTGGTGCAGCTGGGTGAGGACCTGGACGAAACCGCGCGTGGAAGGCGAGAGCGCCGCGTTGGGATTGGCTGCCCCCGGGTTCGCGAGGCCCGCGAGCGTGGCCGCATCGACCGAAGGCGCGGCACCGGCGCCGGCCGCCAGCAATTGCGCGAGCGCGGAATAGACGTCGGTGTCGCCCGGCACGGCCCCCGCCGCGGGATTCCCCGGCCCCGTGGCAGGCGAAGGCCCGCGCCCGGCGGTTGCCGGCGACGAGGCCGCACGCCGGATCGAGGGCCGGATCTCCGGAAGTATCTGGCGCGCCACCAGGTGGGCATTGAGGTCGTGGTACACGCGCTGCAGGTCCGTCGCGACGTGTCCCTCGAGCACGCGCAGAAGCGTGAGCCGCACCTTCCAGCCCGCCTCGATCTGGTCGCAGGCATCCTTGAGGGCGCTGCAGATGGCCTCCGGGCTGATGGGGTTGGCCTCGTCCGCGAGCTCGGGACGCTCCATGAGGAAGCCGAAGCGCTGCGAAAGCGCGCCGAGCTCGTCCTCGCACGCAGCCTTCAGGCGGGTGGCCATGCCGCTCACCGCGAGCGACTGCTCGAGTTCCTCGTCATCGACCAGCGCGAGCATGTGGCCGGGGGCCTGCGCCCGGCGGCCGGGCTCCTCGCCCTGCACCTTTCGGTTGAAGAAATC
>JBGAOO010000028.1:0-23766 GCA_044221765.1 Usitatibacteraceae bacterium
ACCTGTCGCTCACCAGGGCCGCCGAGCAGTTGCACCTGTCCGCGCCGGCCATCTCGATCCAGGTGCGCCAGCTCGAGGGGCACGCGGGCGCCGCGCTCGTCCAGCGCGCCGGCCGGCGCCGCGCGCACACGCAGGCCGGGCGGGAGGTGCTGGAACACACGCGCGGGATCCTCGGCCACATCCGCGCCGCCGAGGAGGCCATCGCCGACCTGGGCGCGCTGCGCAAGGGCCGCCTGGAGGTCGCCGTCATCAACGCGGGCGACCATTTCCTGCCCTGGCTCGTCGCGGAGTTCCGCCAGGCGCACCCGGACATCGGCGTGGGCATCACGGTGCGCAACCGCGACGAGCTGCTCGCGCGGCTGAAGGCCCACGAGACCGACCTGGCGGTGATGAGCCACGCGCCGACGGAGGCGGGCTTCGTCTCGACGGCCTTCGCGCCGCACCCCCACGTGCTCGCCGCCGCGCCCGGCCATCCGCTCGCCGGCAAGCGGCGCCTCCCCCTCGCCCGCGTCGCGCGCGAGCCGATCCTCACCCGCGAGCCGGGCTCGGCCACGCGCCTCGCCATGGACCAGGCGTTCGCGGAGGCGGGCATCCTGCCGCGCATCGAGATGGAGATCGCGAGCAACGAGACGATCAAGCAGGCCGCCGCCGCCGGGCTGGGCGTGGGCTTCCTCTCGGCGCACGTGCTGCGCAGGGAAGTGGACCTGGGAATCCTCGCGATCCTTGATGTGGATGGATTCCCGGTGATGCGCCAGTGGTACGTTGTGAGGCGGCGCGACCGGCGCCTGCCGCCGATCGCGCAGGCCTTCGAGCGCTTCGTCCTCGAGCAGGGCGGGGGGATCATCGGCCGCCTCGCCACACCGTCCCGACCCCGGAGAAAGCCATGAGCGTGCGTTCCCCCGCCACCTACGCCCTGATGTCGGTGGCGACCTCGCTGCTCACGATGGCGCTCAAGACGGCGGCCTACCTGCTCACCGGGTCCGTGGGCCTGCTCTCGGACGCGCTCGAGTCCGGCGTGAACCTCGCCGCCGCCCTGGTGGCCCTCGCCACGCTCTCCTATGCGCACTCGGGCGAGGACGACGACCACAACTTCGGCCACGAGAAGGCGGAGTACTTCTCGAGCGGCATCGAGGGCGCCCTCATCTTCGTCGCCGCCGCCGCCATCATCTGGAGCGCGGTGCCGCGCCTGCTGGACCCGCGCCCGCTCGAGCAGGTGGGGCTGGGCCTCGCGCTCTCGGTGCTCGCCGCCGGTGCAAACCTGCTGTGCGGCTGGCTGCTGCTCAAGGGTGCGCGCGAGCACCGCTCGATCACGCTGGAGGCCGATGCCCACCACCTGCTCACCGACGTGTGGACGACGGCGGGGGTGATCGCCGGCGTGGGGATCGTGGCCTTCACCGGCTGGCTCGTCCTGGACCCGCTCATCGCCATCGCGGTGGCGCTGCAGATCCTGTGGACGGGCTGGTCGCTCATCCGGCGCTCCTTCGACGGCCTCATGGACCGCGCCATCCCCGGCGACGAGCGCGAGAGGATCGTGGCCGTGCTCGAGGGCGTGAAGTCGCTGGGCGGCGACTACCACCGCCTGCGCACGCGCGCCGCCGGCAAGAAGAGCTTCGTCGACGTGCACCTGCTGGTGCCGGGCACGATGAGCGTGCACGAGGGCCACGACCTCGCCGAGCGGCTGGAGAACGAGATCCGGCAGGCGGTGCCGCACGTGGAGGTGCTCACGCACCTGGAGCCCCTCGAGGATCCGCGCAGCTGGGACGACCCGCGCAATCCCCCGGCGGGAAGCTGAAGGCCGTCGCCCGCCGGCCCGAAGTTGCCGGATAATCCGCCTGACAGTCCGGACCGAGGAACCATGAGCCTGAATCTCACCAGCGACGAGCTGACTCCCGCCGAGGCGTCCTTCCTGCGCTGGCAGTACGGCTTCGAGGATGCCGACGAGCCGTTCGCGCGCGCCCTGTGGCAGGCGATCGGGCGGGCCTGGGACGCCGATGCCGCCTCGGGAGGCGCCACCGGCCACCTGGCGCGCCTGGGCAGCGCGGGCGCCTATCCCGAGGAAGTGGCGCTGTACGCGAGCTTCCGCTCGCCCGGCGGCGACGCGGTCTGGGAGGACCTCATCCGCCGCGCCGGCCTGGCCGACCGGCGCCAGGCGCGGGTCGCCCCGGCCGTCGAGCGCCGTCGCCGGCGCTGACCGCGGCTAGTCCTCGACGAAGGCTTCCTCGCGCTTCTTGCGCACCGCGGGAGCCATCACGATGATCAGCAGGATCACGGAGAGCACGAGCAGCGTGGCGCTGATCGGGCGCGTCACGAACACCACCGGGTCGCCCCGCGAGAGCAGGAGCGCCCGGCGCAGGTTCTCCTCCATCATCGGGCCGAGCACGAAGCCCAGCAGCAGGGGCGCGGCCTCGCAGTCGAGCTTGGCGAAGAGGTAGCCGATGAAGCCGAAGAGCGCGGCGAGCAGCACGTCCATCCAGGCGTTGCTGATCGAGTACACCCCGATGCAGCAGAAGATGAGGATCGCCGGGTAGAGCAGGCGGTAGGGCACCGTGAGCAGCTTCACCCACACCCCGATCATCGGCAGGTTGAGCACCACGAGCAGGAAGTTGCCCACCCACATCGAGGCGATCATCCCCCAGAAGAGGTCGGGCTTGGCCGTCATGATCTGGGGCCCGGGCTGGATGCCGTGGATGATCATCGCGCCGATCATGAGCGCCATCACCGGGTTGGACGGGATGCCCAGGGTGAGCAGCGGGATGAAGGAGGTCTGCGCCGCCGCGTTGTTGGCCGCTTCCGGGGCAGCGACGCCCTCGATGGCGCCCTTGCCGAAACGCTCCGGAGTCTTGGAGAGCTTCTTCTCCAGCGTGTAGGCGGAGAAGGCGCCCAGCACCGGGCCGCCGCCGGGCAGGATGCCCAGGAAGGAGCCGAGCACCGTGCCGCGGCACACCGCGGGGAAGGCATCCTTGATGTCCTGCCAGGTCGGCATGAGGCCCGTGACCTTCTTCACGAACACCTCGCGCTCCTCCTCGCCGGCATCGAGGTTGCGGATGATCTCGCCGAAGCCGAACACGCCCATGGCGATGGGGCCGATGCCCACGCCGTCGATGAGCTCGGCCATGCCGAAGTTGTAGCGCGCCACGCCCGAGTTCACGTCCGTGCCGATGAGGCCGATGAGCAGGCCCAGGATGATCATGCCGATCGCCTTGATGAGCGAGCCGTGCGCGAGCACCACCGCCGCGAGCAGGCCCAGCACCATGAGCGAGAAGTAGTCGGCGGGGCCGAACTTGAGCGCCATCTCCGCCAGCGGCGGGGCGAAGGCGGCGATGAGGAAGGTGGCCACCGAGCCGGCGAAGAACGAGCCCAGCGCCGCGATGGCGAGCGCCTTCCCCGCGTGTCCCTGCCGGGCCATCTGGTAGCCGTCCAGGCAGGTGACCACGCTGCTCACCTCCCCGGGCAGGTTCACCAGGATGGCCGTGGTGGAGCCGCCGTACTGGGCGCCGTAGTAGATGCCCGCGAGCATGATGAGCGCGGACACCGGCGGCAGCGCGAAGGTGGCCGGCAGGAGCATCGCGATGGTGGCGACCGGGCCGATGCCCGGCAGCACGCCGATCAGCGTGCCCAGGATGACGCCGATGAGGCAGTAGAGGATGTTGGTGCCGGCGAGGGCGACGCCGAAGCCGAGCTGGAGGTTCGCGAGGAGTTCCATGGTCACCTCAGACGCGGCAAAGGGAGAACTGCTCGAAGAACTCGAAGCCCGGGCACATCGGGATGGGCAGCTTGAGCCCGCCGACGAACACCGCGGCGCAGAACACCGTGAGCGCGAGGGCGAGCAGGACGGAATCGCGCAGCTTGTGCTCGGGGCCGCCGTAGCTCGCGCCCACCACCAGCCCGAAGCCCGCCACCAGCACGCCGGTGAGCTTGAGCAGCACGCCGAACAGGCAGATCGAGCCCAGCACCCAGAAGAGCGGCACCCAGTTGAACTTGTCGACCTTGGGCCCCTGGGTCTTCAGCGAGGCGAAGACGATCGCCACGCCGATGCCCGCGAGGATGAGGCCCAGGAAGAAGGGGAAGTAGCCCGGGCCCATGCGGGCCGCGGTGCCGATCTTGTAGGTGAAGGCGATGCCGGCGAAGGCCGAGCCCAGTACGGCGAACATCACCCCCGACCAGAAGTCGCGGGGGTTGGTGATCAGATGCTTCATGCGCTGTCACCGGCGCGGGCCGGCGCCTCCTCTATAATCCAGCCTCGCGCCGCAGCGCAAAGGCATTTTTTGACATGACACCGTGGGCCACTGTAGCGAGCGAGGCTGTCGCGAGGCTGTCGCCATGGCCCCGCTGACCCGGCTGCTGCTCGTCGAGGACGACCGCGGCCTCGCCGCGGGCCTCGCCTCCGCGCTGCGCCTGGAGGGCAGCCAGGTCGACCTGGCCGACAGCGGGCGCGAGGCGCTGCGCCTCGCCCGCTCCGCCCCCTACGACGCGTGCATCCTGGACCTGGGCCTGCCCGACCGCGACGGCGTCGAGGTGCTGCGCGAGATGCGCGCGAACGCCTTCGCCTTCCCGGTGCTCATCCTCACGGCGCGCGATGCGCCCGGCGACCGCATCCGCGGCCTGGACGCCGGCGCCGACGACTACCTCGTGAAGCCTTTCGACCTCGGCGAGCTGGAGGCGCGCCTGCGCGCGCTGCTGCGCCGGCGCAACGCCGACGCCTCGCCCTGGCGTCAGTTCGCGCGCCTTCGCTTCGACGCCGTGGAGGGCATCGCCTACACCGGCGACGACCCGGTCGAGCTCACGCGCCGCGAGGCCGACGTGCTCGCCTGCCTCATGCGCCGGCCGGGCCGGGTCGTCGCCAAGGAGGCGATCCTCGCGGCGGCGTTCCCGGCGGACAGCGAGGCCGCGCCCAATGCCGTCGAGGTCCAGGTGAGCCGGTTGCGCCGCAAGCTCGAGCCGGCCGGGGTCACGGTGCGCGCCCTGCGCGGGCTGGGGTACCGGCTCGAGGAATCGGGCGTCGATGCACCGCAATAGCCTGCGGCGCGACCTGTTCAAGCGGCTCATGGGGCCGCTGCTCGTCGTGCTCCTGGTGGCCGGCGCGAGCGCCTGGGGGCTCGCGCAGCATTTCTCGCAGACCGTGCTCGACCAGTGGCTCTTCGATTCCGCGGTGACGCTCGCGAAGCAGGTGCGCATCGTCGCGGGCGAGGCGCGCCTGGACATGCCGGGATCGGCCATCGAGATGTTCGAGGTGGACGTGTCGGACGAGGTGTTCTACGAGGTGGCGACCGTCGGCGGGCGCCGGCTCATGGCGAACGCGGTCCTGCCGCCGCCGCCGGTCCCGGCCGAGGCGGGCGCCGACCCCGTCTACTACGACGCCACCGTCCGCGGCCAGCTGGTGCGGGCCATCGCGCTGCACGTGGGCGGCACGGGCGACACCGCGGTGCTCGTGAAGGTCGCCGAGACGCGCAACAAGCGCGACAGCCTCGCCAACGAGGTGCTCGTCGCGACGCTCGCCATCGTCGCGATGCTCGTCGCGGCCTCGGCCGCCCTGGTGTCCACTGGCATCGGGCAGTCGCTCTCCGTGCTCGAGCCCATCGTGCAGCGCGTGCGCGGCGCCCGCCGCGCCTTCGCCGCGCTGCCCGACGGGCCCGAGGTGCCGAGCGAGGTGCGCCCGCTCGTGCGCACCATCAACGAGCTGCTGCGCGAGGTCTCGGAGGAGCACGCGAGCCGCCAGCGCTTCGTCGCGGACGCGGCGCACCAGCTGCGCACCCCGCTCGCCTCGCTGCGCATCCAGCTGGACCTCGCGCTGCGGGAGAAGGACCCGGTGCGCCACGAGGAGGCCCTCGCGGACGCCGCGGCCGTGCTCTCGCGCACCAGCCACCTGATCCATCGCCTGCTCACGCTCTCGCGCGTCGACCAGGAGTCGGAGGTGAGCACGCCGTTCGAGAGCGTGGACCTCGACCGCCTCGCCCGCGAGGAAGTCGAGGCCTGGATCGACCGGGCCCTCGCGCTGGGCGTCGACCTGGGCTACGAGAAGCCCGATCGCGCGGTGCTCGTGCCCGGCCGCGAGGCGCTGCTGCGCGAGGCGCTGTCCAACCTCATCGAGAATGCGCTGGCCTATGGCGGCCGCGGCGGCAGCGTGACGGTGGGCGTGGGCCGCCGGCCCGCGCGCGTGTTCGTCGAGGACGGCGGGCCCGGCATCCCCGAGGCCGAGCGCGAGCGCGTGCGCAGCCGCTTCTACCGCATCCCCGGCACGCCCGGGGAGGGCTGCGGGCTGGGCCTCGCGATCGTCGACGAGATCGCGCGCGTGCATGGCGCGCGCCTGGCGATCCACGGCCGCGAGGCTGGCCCCGGCACGCGCGTGGCGCTCGAGTTCGACCCGGGATGGCGGCCGCCGCAGCCCGCTCCCCCGGCCGCGGCCCCGCGCTGATCGCCTAGGGCACCGCGATCGCGCGGCGCCGCTCGTGCACGACGAGCCCCACGCCGCTCGCGACGATGACGGCCATGCCCACCGCCGACAGGCCGTCGGGCAGCTGGCCGAAGAGGGCATAGCCGTAGAGCGTCGCCCAGATCATCTGCAGGTACGTGAACGGCGCCACGAGCGAGGCCGGCGCGCGCAGGAAGGCGCCGATCAGGAACCCGTGACCCAGTCCCGCGAGCAGGCCCAGCAGCAGGAGGAAGAGCCCGTCGCGCACGCCCACCCGGTCCGGCAGCTCGGTGAACGGGAGCGCGAGGGACAGGATCGCGGTGCCCACCAGCGCCGAATAGAAGAGCGTGGTGTGCGGCGAGTCCTTCGGCAGCTTGCGCGTGAGCAGCTGGTAGAGCGCGTTCGCGATGGCCGCGAGCACGAGCAGGCCCGTGGCCGGGTGGAAGACCGCCGAGCCCGGCCGCACCAGGATGAGGATGCCGGCGAAGCCCGCCAGCGCCGAGAGGACGCGCGCGCGCGTCGGGCGCTCGCCCAGCACGGGGATCGACAGCAGGATGGCGAACATGGGCGCCAGGAAGCTGATCGCCGACCCCTCCGCGAGCGGCAGGAAGCGCAGCGCGCCGAAGAAGCACAGCGTGGCGATCACCAGGCACAGCGAGCGCGCGAGCTGCGCGCCCAGGTGACGGGTGCGCCAGAAGCCCGCGCCGCCGCGATGCCGGGCGATGGGCGTCGCGACGAGCATCTGCCCGGCGTAGCGCGCCCAGACGACCAGCAGCAGGGCGTGGTCGCGCATCAGGTACTTCGCCGTCGCGTCGAGCGTGCTGAAGCACACGCCCGCGAGCAGGATGAGGGGCAGCGCGCGGCGCAGCGGATGGTCGGCCTGCATCGGCGGCGCGGCCCGCTCGCGCTAGGGCGACCAGTCGAGGTCGTCGTCCAGCGGGAAGATCGGGCGCGGCACGTCCCGGTAGGGCACGCGGCTCAGCACCGGCGTGGTGAGGCCCGGCACGTCCACCTCGACGATGCGCTCGTCCGGGAAGAGCTGGTCGAAGGCCGCGCGGAAATGGCCGCGGGACTTCACGACCACCGAGCGCGCCTCGGCGAGGATCGGCCCGAAGACGTCGAACATCGCGAGGTCCTTCGCCTGCTGGCGCACGCTCGCCACCACCACGAGGATGCCGCCCACGCGCAGCAGCGCCATCCTGCCCATCGGGATCGAGTGCCCGGCGGAGATGCCGCGCGTGCCGACGACGGACCCTTCGTGCAGCCCCTCCACCTGCGCGTCCGCCTCGAAGCGCCCGGAAAGCGGATGCGCCTCGTCGCGGTTGAAGCGCGCCCGCAGGCGCTTGCCGCGGCCGAGCGCGTGGGCCTCCGCGGCCAGGGCGGGGTCGAAGAAGGGCCCGAGCACCGCGCCCTCGACGCCCGCCTTGTGGAAGGCCTCGAGGATCCAGCACGTGTTGCCGCGCCCGCCGCCGCCGGGATTGTCGGCCACGTCGGCGAAGAGGAGGGCGGGCATCGCGGCGTCGACGCCGCAGGCGAGCGCGAGCGCCGTCGCGTCCTCCAGGCTCGTGAGCTTCGGGAGGTAGCGGTGGCGTTCGGACCAGGCCTGGCGCGCGATGTCCTTCGCGAGCGAGGCGGCGAGGGCGGCGTCGCCGCGCGTGGTCACGACGACGCTCATGCCGTTCTTCTGCGTGTCGCCCAGCGAGAAGCCGCTCGAGATCGAGACGTTCATCACGCGCGCGTCGGCCTTCGACTGGCCGTAGGCGATGAGGTCGGCGTAGGGGCCGCTCTTCGTGTTCTGGGTGACCGAGGGCGGGATGAGGGGCAGCTTCACGAAGGCCGCCTCGGGCCGGGCGCCCGCGAGGATCTCGCGCATCAGGCGGGCGCATTCCTCGCCGCGCTCGGCCATGTCCACGTGCGGGTTGGACCGGTAGGCCACCAGCACGCTCGCGGCGGCCACCATGCGCGCCGAGACGTTGGCGTGCAGGTCGAGCGTGGCGAGCACGGGCACGCCCGGGCCCACGACGCGCCGCACGCGCTCGAGGATGACGCCGTCGGGGTCCACCTCGCCCGTGCCGATCGCCGCGCCGTGGAGCGCGAGGAAGACGCCGTCCACCGGCATGGCGGCGCGCAGGCGCGACTCCAGGCCGTCGGCGACCTCGAGGAAGAACGGATGCTCGATCGGCCCGCTCGCGCTGACGGTGGTTCCCATCAGCGGAACGGGCGTCCAGCCGCCGCTCGCGTCCATGCCCGCGAGGAAGCCCGAGAGGCACTTCGGGCCGGCCGGGTGCGCGGTGCGCAGGTCCGCCAGCATGTCGCCGCCGTACGACAGGTAGTTCGCGGCGAATTCGGCGCGCGTGGCGATGGGCGAATGGGCGTTGGACTCGAGCATGAAGGCGCCCAGGGCGATACGGGGAGGGGATTGCATGTCCTTTTCTGCCTCGGTAGTGTCCGGCATCACAGGCCGCGGATGGGGCCGATGCTACCATCCGCGCCGCCGCTTCCCGATACCCTGCCTGGAGACCGTCTTGAGGATCGTTCCCGCCTTGCTCGCCACCGCCCTCGCGTTCGCGGAGTACCCCATCCGCCAACGCCCAGTCGGACCCGATCCGCATCGGGCAATCGATCAGGCTGACCGGCGACATCGGCGAGCATGGCAGCGCCGTGCTCCTGGGCGTACGCGCGATGATCGAGAAGGCGAATGCCGAAGGCGGCATCCGCGGGCGGCGCATCGAGCTGAAGACGCTGGACGACCAGGGCACGCGCGGGCAAGGCCGCGGAGAACGCCACGGCGCTCGTGCGCGCACGACCCGTCCGTCGTCGCGCTCTTCGGCGGCATCGAGGGCGGCCCCTGCGTGGCGCAGATCAAGGTCGCCACCGACGCGCAGGTGCCGCTCGTGGCCTGCATGAGCGGCTCGCCCGAGCATCGCGATCCGCACAACCCCTACGTCTTCCCCGTGCGCGCCGGCCACTACGACGAGTTCGCCAAGCTCATCGAGCAGGCCCTTCGCTACGGCATGGGGCGCATCGCCTTCCTGCACGCCGACAGCGACACCGGCCGCAAGCACCTCGCCAACGTGAGGAAGCTGATGGCGGCGCAGGGCAAGGAACTCGCGCTCGCCCTCGCCATTCCCGGCGGCGGCGCGAAGCCCGATCCGAAGGCGCTCGCGAAGCAGCTCGTCGACAACCGGATCGAGGCCGTCTTCAACCACGGCAACTTCGCGCTCTACGTCCAGGTGATGCGGGAGGTGAGGGCGCTCGGGGCGAGCACGCAGTTCATGGCGGTGAACTCCGGCGCCCAGCAGATGGTGCGCGTCCTCGGCAAGGACGCCCGGGGGCTCATCTTCACGCAGATCGTCCCCTTCCCCTGGGGCAAGGAGTCGCCCGTGGTGCGCGAATACGAGGCGGCCCTGCGGCGCCTGGACGCGAAGGCGCCGCTTTCCTTCAGCAGCCTGGAGGGCTACATCAGCGCGAAGGTGCTCGTGGAGGGATTGCCGCGCGAAGACGATCTCGCGCGAGGGCTCGTGCAGTCGCTCGAGGGCATGGCGAGCTACGACACGGGCGGCCTCGTGGTGTCGTACTCGCGCGAGGCGCATCGCGGCGCGACGTTCGTCGACACCGTGATCGCCACCGCGAAGGGCGACTTCCGCCGCTAGCGGCATTCGATTGACACCGGCGCGAGCGGACCGGGACAATCGGCCTCCCCCACGGAAAGGCCCGCCATGACCCGCGCCCTCGCCCTGCTGGCCACCTGCCTCCTCACGGGCGCGGCGGCCTTCGCCCAGAACCTCGTGCTCGGCACGAAGCTCGAGCTGAACACGCTCGACCCGCACTTCTTCGCCGCCTTCCCGACCGGCTCCTCCCACGAGTACCTGTACGACAAGCTCGTGGTGCTCGACGGCAAGCTCAAGGTGAAGCCGGCCCTCGCGGCGTCCTGGAAGCTGGTGGACAACCTCACCTGGGAGTTCAAGCTGCGCCAGGGCGTGGTCTTCCACGACGGCTCGCCCTTCACGGCCGAGGACGTCCTCTTCACCGTCGAGCGCGTGCCCAACGTGCCCAACACCCCCAACTCGTTCTCCCAGTTCACGCGCTCGATCGAGCGGATCACCAAGGTCGACGACCACACGATCGTCGTGCGCACCAAGGCGCCCAACCCGCAGCTGCTGAACGACTTCGCCAACGTGTTCATCGTGTCCGCGCGCGCGGCCCGGGGCGCGAGCACCGCCGACTTCAACTCGGGCAAGGCCGCCGTGGGCACCGGGCCCTACCGGCTCGTCGAGTGGGTGAACGGCGAGCGGCTGGTGGTCGAGCGCTTCGACCGTTACTGGGGCCCGAAGCCGCCGTGGGTGCGCGTGACGGAGAAGGTCATCGCGAAGGATCCCACGCGCCTCGCCGCGCTGCTGTCGGCGCAGGTGGACGCGATCGACGCCGTGCCCCTGCCGGACCTGGAGCGCCTGCGCCGGGAGGGAAAGTACTCGCTCTTCCGGGGCGCGGCCGCGCTCGTGCACTACGTCGCGCTCGATTCCGCCCGCGACGAGTCGCCCTTCGTCACCGCCAAGGACGGCAAGCCCCTGGGCCGAAACCCCCTCAAGGACGCGCGCGTGAGGAAGGCGCTGTCCCTCGCCCTGAACCGCGACGTGATCGTGAAGCGGGTCATGGAAGGCAGCGCCCTGCCCGCGAGCCAGTTGCTGTCCGCCGAGTTCCCCGGCGCCAGCAAGTCGCTCAAGCCGGACCCGTACGACGTGGCGAAGGCCCAGGCGCTCCTGAAGGAAGCCGGCTGGGGCGAGGGATTCCGCATCGTGCTGCACGCGACGGCCGACCGGTACCCGAACGACGGCGCGGTGGCGCAGGCCATCGCGCAGATGTGGACGCGCCTCGGCCTGAAGGCCGAGGTCGAGACGCTGCCCGGCGCCGTGTTCTTCACCCGCGCCTCGAAGCAGGAGTTCAGCGCCTTCGCCGCGCAGTACGGCGCCGAGGAAGCCTCGAACAGCCTGCGCGCGCTCGTGGCGAGCGCCATCCCCGCCAAGGGCTTCGGCACCGCCAACCGCACGCGCTACTCGAACCCGATCGTCGACTCGCTGCTCACCGAGTCGCTCGAGACCATGGACGACGAGATCCGCCAGCAGAAGCTCGAGCGCGCGATCAACTTCGCGATGGCCGACCAGCCGCTCGTGCCGGTGTTCTACCCGATCTTCGACTTCGCCGCGAAGAAGGGCCTCGTGATCACCCCGCGCGCACAGCGGCGCTTCAACGCCCTCATGATCGCCCCCGCCAGGTGACGCCGGCGCCCGCGGACGCCACGCCGCGCTAGAAGGGGGCAGGCAAAAAGACTATAGTTTCAAGGCCATGGCCACCATCCCCACCGCCTCGCCGACGCCGGCCGCGCCCGTCTCCGGCGTGGACCGCAAGATCCAGCTCAAGGAAGTGCTCGAGTGGCTGGTGCAGGACGGGCGCGTGGCGCGCGAGGACGCCGCGCGGCTGCTCGCGGACCACGCGCGGGCCCGCGGCGGCAAGCACCCGATCACCCTGATCAGCGAGGCGCGGCTGCGCTCGACGGTCCCGCCCAACGCGCCGCTCAACGCCGAGGCGCTCACCGCCTGGCTGGGGGCGCGCTTCCAGATCCCGTTCTACCACGTGGACCCGCTCAAGATCGACCTGCGCGCGGTCACGGACGTGATGAGCTCGGAGTACGCGGCCCGCCGCGGCATCCTGCCCGTCGAGGTGAACGGCAAGGAGGTGACGATCGCCACGTGCGAGCCCTTCATGCGCGCCTGGGAGACCGAGCTCGCGCAGATGCTGCGCCTCACGATCAAGCGCGTGCTCGCGAACCCCGCGGACATCGAGCGCTACCAGGGCGAGTTCTACAACCTCGCCAAGAGCGTCAAGCGCGCCGAGAAGGCGGGCGTGCAGACCTCGGGCCTGTCGAACTTCGAGCAGCTCGTGGAGCTGGGCAAGGCCGGCCGGCAGCTCGACGCCAACGACCACCACATCGTCCACCTCGTCGACTGGCTCTGGCAGTACGCCTTCGACCAGCGCGCGAGCGACATCCACCTGGAGCCCCGGCGCGACGTGGGCGTGATCCGCTTCCGCATCGACGGCGTGCTGCACGAGGTCTACCAGATCCCCTACCCGGTGCTCGTCGCGATGACCGCGCGCATCAAGATCCTCGGGCGCATGGACGTGATGGAGAAGCGCCGCCCGCAGGACGGGCGCATCAAGACGCGCATGCCCGACGGCGAGGAGATCGAGCTGCGCCTGTCCACGCTGCCCACCGCCCACGGGGAGAAGGTGGTGATGCGGATCTTCGATCCCGAGGTGCTGATGCGCGACCTCGCGGACCTGGGCTTCAACAAGGACGAGGAAACGATCTGGCACACGCTCACGCACGCCTCGGGCGGCATCGTGCTGGTCACCGGCCCCACGGGCTCGGGCAAGACGACCACCCTCTACACGACGCTCAAGATGCTCGCGACGCCGGAGGTGAACGTCTGCACGATCGAGGACCCGATCGAGATGGTCGACCCGCGCCTGAACCAGATGCAGGTGAACACCGACATCGAGCTCACGTTCTCCACGGGCGTGCGCGCGCTCATGCGCCAGGACCCGGACATCATCATGGTGGGCGAGGTGCGCGACATGGAGACCGCCGACATGGCGATCCAGGCGGCGCTCACCGGCCACCTCGTGCTCACCACGCTGCACACGAACGACGCGCCCTCGGCCATCACGCGCCTGCTCGACCTGGGCGCGCCGTCCTACCTGCTCGCCGCCACGCTCCTGGGCGTCATGGCCCAGCGCCTGGTGCGCACGCTCTGCCCGCACTGCAAGCAGAAGGCGCCCTTCCTGCGCGAGGAGGACCACGCGATGTGGCACGCGATGTGCGCGCCCTTCAAGTCCACGCCGCCGGCGGAGGTCTGGCGCCCCGTGGGCTGCCTGGAGTGCCGCAACACCGGCTACCTGGGCCGCGTGGGCATCTACGAGATCCTCGCGCTCAACCTCGACATCAAGCGCCTGCTCGTGGCCGAGCCGGACATCGCCAAGCTCACGGAGACCGCCTACCGCGCCGGGATGCGCCCGCTGCGCGTGGCCGGCGCGATGAAGGTGGCCCAGGGCCTCACGACCATCGAGGAAGTGCTGAAGGTCGCGCCCGTCTCCTGAGTCCCGTTCCCCCCATGCCCCCGTCCCTGCCCCATGAAGAAGACCCTGTACGAACTGGTCGGCGTGCCGCGCACCGCCTCTCGCGAGGTGATCGCCGCGGCCTGCCAGAGACGCATCGCCAAGCTCGAGCACGACACCTCCGAGGACGCGAGGCTGCAGGTGTTCGCGCTGCGCGAGGCCTGGAGCGTGCTGGGAGACGCGCAGCAGCGCAACGCCTACGACGCCTCGCTCGCCGCGCCCGTCGCGCCCGCGCCCACCGTCCTCCTGGACCCGGCGCAGGCGAAGCTCGCCGCGCAGATGGCGCCGGAGACGCTGGCCGACACGCTGCTCAAGAAGCACGAGGTGACGCCCCGGTGGAACCGGTTCCGGATCTTCGCCGGCCTGGGCGCGGCCGTGTTCTTCATCGCCATCGCCAACACCTGGAACCAGAGCCGCAGCATCGCCGTGCAGAAGAAGGTGGAGGCGGCCGAGTACGAGCAGACCTACGGCGAGCCGCTGGCGGCGAAGAAGGCGGCCCCGGCCCCCGCGCCCGAGGCGAAGGAGAAGTTCAGCGCCGAGCAGTTCGAGAAGGAGATGCGCGAGCGCGAACGCGAGCTGCAGGAGCAGGTCGCGCAGGACCAGACGGCGAAGGAGGACGAGTTCCGCAACAAGCTCGCGCGCGACAACGGCACGGGCGAGAGCCGCGCGTCGCGCCGGCGCCGGTACTGCTCGCGCGCCCGCGCGGCGCCGCGGGCGGCTCGCCCAGGATCTCGCGCACCATCGCCGACTCGCGCGCGTAGAAGCCCTCGGTGTGGAAGGTCTCGGCCAGCCCGTAGAGCTCGTAGTCGAAGTGGTGGCACATCTCGTGCACCAGCGTGCGCAGGAAGGTGCGGAACTTGACCACGTCGTCGCGCGCGGCCGTGCGCATCCACACGCTCACCCGCGCCACCGTCCCGCCGTTGTCGGGCTCGTAGAGCCGTGCAGTTCGCCGCCCGCGTCGCTCGGCGGCGCGCGAGGATGCGCGCGCACCGGCGGCGTCTTCAGCTGCGCGTTCAGCGCATCGACGAGGGCCTGGCAGGCCTGCTGCGCCGGCGCGGGCCGGCCGGTGGCGAGCGCCGGCTCGACCGCGCGCGCGAGCGGCACGAGGGCGGGCGCGTCGGGCAGGTCCACGCGCAGGATCGCATCGCTCCTGCGGTAGATGCGCTGTCGGGCGGCGGAGAGGCGGTCGTAGTAGGCGAAGGCCATGCAGGCGCGATTATACGGAGCGCGCGAGGCCGCGATTGCGGCCCCCGGGCGGCGCGGACTAGACTCGCGCCATGATGCCGACCCGCCCTCGCCTCGTGTCCCGCGCCCTGTACCCGTCCCTCGCCGCGCTGCTGCTGCTCGCCGGCTGCGCCACCGTTCCGGCGCCGGAACCGGCCTCGCGCCCGCGCCTGGTGGTCCTGCTCGTGGTCGACGGCCTCCCGCAGCGGCAGGTGGCGGGCTTTCGCGACCAGCTCGCACCCGACGGCCTGAACCGCTTCCTCGAGCGGGGCGCCTGGTTCGCCGACGCCCACTATGGCCACGCGCATACCGTCACCGCCGCGGGCCACGCGGCGATGCTCACGGGTGCCTATCCGCACCGCACGGGCATCATCAGCAACGACTGGCGCGACCCGGCCAGCGGGAAGGCGCAGTACAACACGGCGGACGCGGCGCACGCGTACCTGGGCCACAAGACCGGCGCGTTCGTGGGCACGAGCCCGAAGAACCTGCGCGTGGAGACCCTGGGCGACGTGCTGCGAGGTGTCGACGCGAACTCGAAGGTGGTCGCCATCTCCGGCAAGGATCGCGGCGCCATCCTGCCCGCCGGCCACAAGGGCACGGCGTACATGTACATGGCGCAGACCGGCCAGTTCGCCTCCTCGACGTACTACATGAAGGAGCATCCGGCCTGGGTCGCGCGCTTCAACGAGGCGAAGCCGGCCGACCGCTACTTCAAGGCCACCTGGGCGCCGCTCCTGCCGGAGATGGCCTACGCCCGGTCCGTGCCCGACGGGCAGCCCTGGATGGGCAAGGGCGCGAAGCTCCCCATGGCGATGGGCGAGGGGTTCGACGCCCCGGGCCCGCTCTACTACGACCGGCTCTACCGCAGCCCCTTCCTGGACGCGCTCTCGCTCGATTTCGCGCGCGCGGCGATCGAGGGGGAGGGGCTGGGCCGGGACGACTCGCCCGACATCCTCGCCGTGAGCCTCTCCAGCCACGACTACATCAACCACGCGTTCGGCTCGGAGTCGCGCCTGTCGCACGACCACGTGCTGCAGCTCGACCTGCTCTTCCAGGGCTTCTTCCGCGACCTGGACCGCCGCGTCGGCCCCGACAACTACCTCGTGGTGCTCACGGCCGACCACGGCTTCACGCCCGCGCCGGGCTACCTGAAGACGAACGGCCTGCCCGGCGGGATGCTGAGCGGCAGCCAGTCGCTCGCGCGCCTGGAACGCCGGCCTCGCGGCGCGCCACGGCGAGGGTACCTGGGCGCTCGCGTGGACCGCCCACGGCGTGGCGCTCGATCGCGCCCTCATCGCGCGCAAGGGCCGCGGCAGGCGGCGCGCCGCCCGGCAGGCCAGGGCGCTGCTGCTGAAGGAAGAAGGCCTCGCCGACGTGTTCACCCGCGCCGAGATCGAGGACCCGGCGACGCCCGAGCGCCCGTTCCTCGCCCAGGTGCGCAAGACCTGGCATCGCGAGCTCTCCGGCGACCTGCAGGCCGTCCTGCGCGCCAACTGGATGTTCTCGTCCTCCTCGTCCTACGCGGCGACGCACGGCTCGCCCCATCCCTACGACACGAACGTGCCCATCCTCGCCTACGGGCCGCGGTGGGTGAAGGCCGGCCGCATCGACGCGCGCGTGGAGGTCGTGGACATCGCGCCCACGCTCGCGCGCATCCTCGGCGTTCGCGCGCCCGCCGCGAGCGAGGGGAAGCCGCTGCCGCTCACCCTTGACGCTCTACTACGCCGACCATTTCGTCCTGCCGCTGCCGCCGGGCCACCGCTTCCCGATGGCCAAGTACGCGCGGCTGCGCGAGCGGCTCGCCGCGCGCGGCGCCTTTCGCGAGGACGAGTTCCGCGTGCCGCCGCCGGCCTCGGACGAGGACATCGGCCGCGCGCATTGCCCGCGCTACCTCGCGCGCGTGGTCGAGGGCACCCTCACGGAGAGCGAAGTGCGCGCGATCGGCTTCCCCTGGTCGGCGGCGATGGTGGAACGCTCGCGCCGCTCGGCCGGCGCCACGCTCTGCGCGGCGCGCGATGCGCTGGTGCTCGGCTGGTCCGCGAACCTCGCCGGCGGCACGCACCATGCGTTCCGCGACCGGGGCGAGGGCTTCTGCGTGTTCAACGACGCGGCCATCGCCGTCCGCGCGATGCAGGCGCAGGCGGGCCTCGCGCGCGTGGCGGTGATCGACTGCGACGTGCACCAGGGCAACGGCACGGCCTCGATCCTGCGCGGCGACGCGTCCGCCTTCACGTTCTCGATCCACGGCGCGCGCAACTTCCCGTTCGCCAAGGAAGAGAGCGACCTGGACATCGAGCTGGCCGACGGCACGGGGGACGAGGAATACCTGTGGCACCTCGAGCGCGGCCTGGACGAGACGCTGGAGAGATCCGCTTCAGCTGGCCATCTACCTCGCCGGCGCCGACCCGCACGAGGGCGACCGCCTCGGGCGCCTCGCGCTCACAAAGGCCGGACTCGCGCGGCGCGACGAGACCGTGCTCGCGCGAGCTGCGCCGGCGCGGGGTGCCGGTGGCCATCGCGATGGCCGGCGGCTACGGCCGCGACCTCGAGGACACGGTGGACATCCACGCCGCCACCGTCCTCGCCGCGCGCCGGCTGCTCGGATGAACGCGCGCCTGGCGGCCTGGTTCGCGGCGAGCGGCTGGCACGCCTTCGATTTCCAGCGCGAGGTCTGGGCGGCCTACGCGGCGGGCGAATCGGGCCTCGTCCACTCCGCCACCGGCAGCGGAAAGACGCTCGCCGCGTTCGTCGGTCCCCTCGTGCGAGGCGATCGCGGAGGGGAGGAGGGCGCGCCGCCGCTTCGCGTGCTGTGGATCACGCCCATGCGCGCGCTGGCCGGCGACACCGCGCAGTCGCTCGCGAAGGCGGTCGAGGGGCTGGGCCTGGCCTGGACCGTGGGCCTGCGCACGGGCGACACGCCGCTGGCGGAGCGCGCGCGGTCGCGCGCCGCCTTCCGACGGTCCTCGTGACCACGCCGGAGAGCCTCACGCTCACAACCGTCGCAGGCCGAAGCCCGCGGGCGGCGCTCCGCCTCGGTCCGCGCCGTCGTCGTGGTGGCACGAGCTCCTGGGCAGCGAGCGCGGCGTGCAGGTGAAGCTCGCTCGCGCGCCTGCAGCACTGGAACGCTTCGCACCTGGGGACTGTCCAGCCCGCTCGGCAACCTCGACAGGCCCTCCGAGCGCTGCTCGCGGGCGGCCCCGGGGCGCGTGGTGCGCGGCGCAGCTCGAACAAGCCCGTGGTGATCGGCGCTCGTTCCGCAGGACGTCGAGCGCCCGTGGGCCGGCCACACCAGGAGCAGATGCTGCGGAAGGTCGTCGCCGCGCTGGAGTCCTCGCCCTCGGCGCCGTGCTGCCAACACCCGCTCGCAGGAGGCGGAGATCCTGAGTACCAGGCGCTCCTCGAGGCGCGGCCGGACTGGGCGGGCCTGGTCGCGCTGCACCACGGCTCGCTCGACGCGGACGTGCGCCGCTGGGTGGAGGCGGGCCTGAAGGAAGGGCGGCTGAAGGCGGTCGTGGCGACCTCGAGCCTGGACCTGGGCGTGGACTTCTCGCCCGTGGAACGCGTGCTGCAGCTGGGCAGCCCCAAGGGCGTGGCGCGCCTGCTGCAGCGGGCCGGGCGCTCCGCACGCCCCGGGCGCACGAGCCGCGTGGCCTGCGTGCCCGCGCACGCGCTCGAGTTCGTCGAGGCGGCCGCGGCGCGGCGCGCGGCGAACGCGCGGCGCATCGAGGCGCGCGTCCCCGTCGACAAGCCGCTCGACCTGCTCACGCAGCACCTGGTCACCATCGCGGTGGGCGAGGGGTTCGTGGAAGCCGAGCTCAAGGCGGAGGTGAGGTCCACGCGCGCCTACCGAGACCTCACGGACGCGGACTGGGACTGGGCGATGGACTTCGTGGTGCGCGGGGGGGAATCGCTGCGCGCCTATCCCGAATACCGCCGCGTCGAGGACGTGGACGGCTGGCACGTGGTGCGCGACGCCGCCGTCGCGCGGCGCCACCGCATGTCCGTGGGCACCATCGTGTCGGACGCCTCGATGGACGTCCGGTACCTCAACGGGAAGCGCCTGGGCCACGTCGAGGAGTCGTTCGTCGCGTGGCTCTCGCCGGGCGACGCGTTCGTCTTCGGCGGCCATTCGCTGGAGCTCATCCGCGTGGAGAACATGACGGCGTTCGTGCGGCCGGCGCGGAAGAACGCCGCGAAGGTGCCGCGCTGGCAGGGCGGGCGCAGCCCCCTGTCGAGCGAGGTGGCCGACAGCGTGCGCGAGCTGCTCGAGGACCACCTGGACGGCCGCGCGCACGAGCCCGAGATGCGGGCGGTGGCGCGCCTGCTGCGGCTGCAGGCCGCGTGGTCGCGCATCCCGCGCCGCGCCGAGCTGCTGGTGGAACAGGTGGAGACGAAGGAGGGGCACCACATCTTCGTGTACCCCTTCGAGGGCAGGCACGTGCACGTGGGCCTCGCCGCGCTCATCGCCTGGCGGCTCTCGCGGGTGCGCCCGGCCTCCTTCAGCCTCGCCTTCAACGACTACGGCTTCGAGCTGCTCTCGCGCGAGCCCTTCGAGCTGCTGCCGCTGCTCAGGCAGGGGCTCTTCACGACCGACCGGCTGCTGGAGGACGTGCTCGCGAGCCTGAACGCGGCCGAGCTCTCCAAGCGCCAGTTCCGCGAGATCGCGCGCGTGGCCGGGCTCGTGTTCCAGGGCTACCCCGGCCAGCCCAAGACGAACAAGCAGGTGCAGGCGACGAGCGGGCTGCTGTACGAGGTGTTCGCGCGCTGGGACGCGGGCAACCCGCTCCTTGCCCAGGCCGAGCGCGAGGTGCTCGAGCGCGAGCTGGAGTTCTCGCGCCTCGCCCGCGCGATGCGGCGCCTCGCCGCCGGGCCCTTCGTCCTGCGCCGCACGGAGCGCCCCTCGCCCTTCGCCTTCCCGCTCATGGTCGCGCGCCTTCGCGAGGAGCTCACGAGCGAGAAGCCGCCGACCGGGTGCGCCGCATGCAGATGGCATTCGACGAGGCGAGCCTCGCCGACGAGGCCGACGGCACGCAGGCGGAGCTCTTCGAATGACCGACTGCGTCGTCGCCGGCGAAGCGCCTGGCGCTGCTGCCCGAGCGCGCGGCGTGGTGGGAGGCCGAGCGCACGCTCTTCGTGGCCGACTTCCACCTGGGCAAGGCGGCGAGCTTTCGCAGCGCCGGCATCCCCCTGCCGTCCGGGACGACGGACGAGAACCTGGCGCGGCTGGAGGCGCGCCTCGGCTCGGGCGCGGCACCTGGTCTTCCTGGGCGATTTCCTGCACAGCGCGCAGGGCAGGGCCCCCGCCACGCTGGCGCGCTTCGCGGCCTGGCGCGCGGGGCGCCCCTCGCTCTCGATCACGCTCGTGCGCGGCAACCACGACGACCGCGCCGGCGACCCGCCCGCCGAATGGGACATGCGCTGCGTGGATCCGGGCGAGGCGCTCGGCCCCTTCGCGCTGGTGCACGAACCCGCGCCCGTGCGCGGGGGCTACGCGCTCGCCGGCCACATCCACCCGGCGGTGCGCCTGTCGGAGCGGGGCGGCCAGTCGCTGCGCCTGCCGTGCTTCTGGTTCGGCCCGCGCGTGGGCGTGCTGCCCTCTTTCGGGGCCTTCACCGGTTCGGCCGTGGTGAGGCCCCGGCAGGGCGACCAGGTCTTCGTCGTCGCGGACGACGAGGTGGTGCGGGTCGGCGCCTAGCGCTCGGGCGGGCGCACCTCGCCGAAGCGCGGCATGAAGATGCCCGTCCGGCGGTCCTCGATGAAATGCTCGAGCGTGCGCCGCACGCAGGCGAAGGAGAGCTCCTCCCACGGGATCTCGTCCTCGCGCACGAGCTTCACCTCGAGGCTCTCCGCGCCGGGCGAGAAATCCAGGTCGAGCAGCCGCGCGCGGAAGAGCACGTAGACCTGGCTGATGTGCGGCACGGAGTAGAGCGTGTAGAGCTGCTCGATCGCCACGCGCGCGTTGGCCTCCTCGAGCGCCTCGCGCTCGGCGCCCTCGGTGGCGGTCTCGTTGTTCTCCATGAAGCCCGCCGGCAGCGTCCACTTGCCCAGGCGCGGCTCGATCGCGCGCTTGCACAGCAGGATCCTGTCCTCCCACACGGGCACGGAACCGACGACGACTTTCGGATTCTGATACTGGATGTGCCCGCAGGCGCCGCACACGGCCCGCGCGTGCGTATCGCCCTCGGGGATGCGCAGCGTGACGCCCGCGCCGCACGCGTTGCAGTGCGTGATGGGCGCGAGGGGGCGCCGGTCGGCGGCGTTCGGGTGCGAAGGGGTCATGTGCGAGGCATGGTATCATAAGCCTATGAAAACTCTCGGAAAAACCTTCCTGCTCGGCGCCCTGCTCGCGCCCGTTTCGCTGCTCGCGAGCTTCACCCCCGGCGAGCGCGTGATCGTGCTCAACTCCGGCGACGGCAGCGTGTCGATCGTCGACCCGATCGAGCGCAAGGAGATCAAGCGCATCCCCGTGGGCAAGGAGCCGCACCACCTGCTGGCCACGCCCGACAACAAGGAGCTCATCGTCGCCAACGCGGCGAGCAACGACCTGGTGTTCCTCGATCCCCGGTCGGGCGAGATCCTGCGCCGCGTCCCCGACATCAGCGATCCCTACCAGATCGGCTACTCGCCGGACAAGAAGTGGTTCGTCGCCGCCTCCAACCGGCTCGACCGCGTCGACATCTACCACGCCGCCGACTTCCGGCTCGCCAAGCGCCTGGCGCTGCCCAAGGTGCCCAGCCACATCGCCTTCAGCGCGGACAGCAAGGTCGCCTTCGTGACGCTCCAGGAGTCGAACGAGTTCGTCGCGATCGACCTGGACCGGCAGGAGGTGCTCTGGAAGCTCGGCACGGGCAAGCAGCCGGCGGGCATCTGGATGACGCCCGACGACAAGCACCTGCTCATCGGCATCACCGGCGAGAGCCACCTGGAGATCTACGACTGGCGCGCGAGGAAGCTGGTGAAGCGCATCCAGACCGGCACGGGCGCGCACAACTTCGTCGCGCGCGGCGACGGGCGCCACGTGTACCTCTCCAACCGGATGGCGAACACGGTCTCGATGATCGACCAGCAGACGCTCGAGGTGAAGGAGACGTTCAAGGTGCCCGGCGGGCCCGACTGCATGGAGATCACGAAGGACGGCAAGCAGATGTGGACCACCACGCGCTGGATCCGCATGCTCACCGTCGTCGACCTGGAGACGAAGAAGATCCTGCACCAGATCCCGGTCGGCAAGTCCCCGCACGGCCTGTTCTTCCTGTCGCACGCGCCGCGCCAGTGATCGCCCGTGCCGGCCTCGCCGCGGCCCTCGCCCTCGCCGCGGTCCCCGCGCCGGCGGCGCCCTGCGCCGGCACGGTGTTCCTCACCTTCGACACCGGCCACATGGAACCGGCGCAGGCCATCGCGGACATCCTCGACAAGCACGGCGTGAAGGCGACGTTCTTCCTCGCCAACGAGAAGACGCGGCGCGGCGACACCTCGCTCGACCCGGCCTGGGCGCCCTTCTGGAAGCGGCTGGCCGAGGGCGGGCATGCCTTCGGCTCGCACACCTGGCGGCATTGGTACCTGGGCGGCGACACGCCCGGCGGCCAGGTGCGCTACGCGCCCTTCCGGCAGGCCGGCGGCGAGCTGCTCGACGGCCCGGCCCTGTGCGAGGAGCTGAAGAAGCCCGAGGCGGCCTTCCGCGCGATGACCGGCCGCGGCTTCGACGGCCTGTGGCGCGCCCCGGGCGGCAAGACCACGCCCCGGTCGCTCGACTACGCGAAGGCCTGCGGCTTCACCCACGCCGGGTGGACCCCCGCGGGATTCTCGGGCGATGAGCTGCCCTCGGACCGCTTCCCCGCGGACAAGCTGATGGAACGCCAGCAGCGCGACATCCGGGACGGCGACGTCCTGCTCTGGCACCTGGGCATCTGGTCGCGCGCGGACCCGCTCTGGCCTCGCCTGGACGGCCTGATCGCCTCGCTCAAGGCGCGGGGCCTGTGCTTCGCGCGCCTCCCGGACGACCGGCGATGGATGCGCTGATCCGCCTGTTCGCGCAGGTGCAGGACGCGCTCTTCGAGGCGGTGGTGCAGCCGCTCGTCTTCCACCTGGGGCTCACGACCTACCTGGAGCTGTCCTTCGACGCGACCGAGATCTTCCTGGTGGGCGCGCTCGAGGTGCTGCTCCTCGCGGCCGTGCTCACGCTGCTGGAGAGGTGGCGGCCCGTCGAGGTCTGGCGGGACCGGCGGGCAGTCCGCGTCGACGTGCTGTACACCCTGCTGGTGCGGCTGGGCGTGGTGCCGCTCGCCTTCTTCGCGTTGCTCCAGCCGGTGGTGGACGGGCTCGACGGCTGGCTCCGCCTGCAGGGCTTCATCCCCCCGAAGCTCGAGGACGCCTTTCCCGCGCTCCTCGCCCATCCGCTCGCCGCCTTCCTCGCGTACGTGGTCGCGATCGACTTCGCGATGTACTGGCTGCACCGGGCGCAGCACGCCTGGGGACCGTGGTGGGCGCTGCACGCCCTGCACCACAGCCAGCGCGAGATGACGTTCTGGACGGACGACCGCAACCACCTGCTCGACATGTTCGTGGTGGACGCGCTGCTCGCGCTCGGCGCCCTCGCGATCGGCGTGGCGCCGGGGCAGTTCGTGCTGATCGTCGCGCTCACCCGCGCCGTCGAGAGCCTCTCGCACGCCAACGTGCGCCTGTCCTTCGGCCGCGTGGGCGAGTGGCTGCTCGTGAGCCCGCGCTTCCACCGCACCCACCACGCGATCGGCCTGGGCCACGAGGGCCGCCGGCTCGGCTGCAATTTCGCGGTGCTGTTCCCCGTGTGGGACCACCTGTTCGGCACCGCCCACGTGATGCACGACTTCCCCGCCACCGGCATCCGCGACCAGCTGCACGGCCGCGACTACGGCGAGGGCTTCTGGAGGCAGCAATGGCTCGGACTCAAGCGCTTGGCGGGGCGGGCATGACCGCCGCCC
>JBGAOO010000389.1:0-2734 GCA_044221765.1 Usitatibacteraceae bacterium
TGGCGAGGCGGTGGGTTGCGCCGGTGCCGCGGCCGAGGCCAAGGCCGAAGCCAGGTCCGGCGAGGAAGGCGAGCGTGCCCCGGCGGGCACCGCGCCCGGCACGGGAAGTGACGCGGCCGCCGCGCCCTCGGGCGAGAAGTCGGCCGGGAACGCGGGCGCGGCATGCGCCGGGGGAGGCGGTTCGAGCGGCACCAGCATGGCGAGGAGCGAGGCGGGCAGCTCGGGCACGAGCTCGGCGACCGTGGCGGCATCGGCGCCGGCAGGCGCCTCCCCGGCAGGCGCAGCCTGCGGATCGGCGGCCGGCGCGCCCTCCGGGGCGGGGGCGGCCGTGGCGGCGGGAACGCCCAGCATGAGGGCGAGCAGGGCCGCGTCGAAGGCGTTGAGCGTGTCCGCGGCGGCCTTGCCGCTCGGGCGGGAAGCGCTGGCGGGCTGGGCGCCCAGGGCGGCAGGAAGCGGAGCGGTTTTCATGGCGGGTTCCGTGGGCGGGGTTTCAGTGGGCGGCGCCGAGCAGGCCGGCCTGCCGGACCATGCGGCTCGCCTGCTCGTCCTCGAGCTTGCGTTCGATGCGGTTGGCGGCGCGGCGCACTTCGGCCTCGCGAGCGGCGGCGAGCGCCTCGAGCGACTTCACCTTGATCGCGGCGCGCGTGTGCTCGCCCTGCAAGGCGGTGGCGCGCGCGCGGTGGTGCTCGAGGGTCACGCGCTGCTGGGCGATCGCGAGCTCCAGGCGCGAGATGAAGGCCTGGAAGTTCCGGAGCGCCGCGGCGTCGCTCTCGGGCGCCTTCGAGCGCCTCGCCAGGTAGTCGGCGTGGTAGCGCTCCAGGGAGTCGAGCTGCGCCTGGTTGTCGTCGACGAGCTTGCGGGCGGTGGCGGCGCTCCGCGCGAGCGAATCGCGGCTCTTGCACGCGAGCTCGATCACCAGGGGCAGGGGCGAGGCGTTCACCGGGCCGTCGCCTCGACGAGGGCGGCGAGACCGCGCTCGGCCTCGTCCTGGCCGGCGCGCTCGCGCATGCCCTGCTGCAGGTAGCGCTCCATGGCCGGCTCCAGGGCGATCGCCTTGTCCAGCAACGGGTCGGCGCCGGCCTGGTAGGCGCCCAGGTTGATGAGGTCGCGGTTCCTGCGCAGGCGCGAGTAGAGCTGGCGGAAGCGCCGGGCGTGGTCGAAGGTGGCCGGCGGCGCGACGTTCTGCATCACGCGCGAGATCGACTGCTCGATGTCGATCGCGGGGTAGTGGCCCGATTCGGCCAGGCTGCGCGTGAGGACGATGTTGCCGTCCAGGATGGCGCGCGCGCTGTCGGCGATGGGGTCCTGCTGGTCGTCGCCCTCGGCGAGGACCGTGTAGAAGGCGGTGATGGAGCCCACGCCGTTGCGGCCCGGGCCGGCGCGCTCCACGAGGGAGGGGAGCTTCGCGAACACGGACGGCGGGTAGCCCTTGGTCGCGGGCGGCTCGCCGATGGCGAGGGCGATCTCGCGCTGCGCCATGCAGTAGCGCGTGAGCGAGTCCATGAGCAGCAGCACGTTGAGTCCCTGGTCGCGGAAGTGCTCGGCGATGGCGGTGGCGTAGGCCGCGCCCTGCACGCGCATGAGCGGGGTCACGTCGGCCGGGGCGGCGACCACCACCGAGCGCGCGAGGCCCTCGGCGCCGAGCGTCTCGTCGATGAACTCCTTCACCTCGCGGCCGCGCTCGCCGATGAGGCCCACCACGGTCACGTCGGCCGTGGTGAAGCGCGTCATCATGCCGAGCAGCACGCTCTTGCCCACGCCGGAGCCGGCGAAGAGCCCGATGCGCTGGCCGCGGCCGATGGTCATGAGGCCGTTGATCGCGCGGATGCCCACGTCGAGCACGTGGCGGATCGGCTCGCGCTCGATGGGGTTGATCGGCCGGGCGCGAAGCGGGGCGAGGGCGGTGTCCAGGAGCGGGCCGTGGCGGTCGAGCGGGCGCCCGGCGGGGTCGACGACGCGGCCCAGGAGCGCATCGCCCACGGGCAGGCGGCGCGCGAAATCCTCGGCGCGGCGCGTGCGGTGGATGGGCCGGCCGGGGCGCGGCGGGACGTAGGGCGGGTCGATCGCGCTCACCCACGCGCCGGGCGTGAGGCCCTCGATCTCGGTGGTGGGCATGAGGAACAGGCGGTCGCCGTGGAAGCCCACGACCTCGGCTTCCACGCTCTCGGTGGCGCCCTGGCTCACGCGGCAGGTCGAGCCCACGGGGAGCTTGAGGCCCGTGGCCTCCATCACGATGCCGGCCACGCGCGTGAGGCGCCCGCGCACGGCGAGGGGGGCGGGCCCGGTGACGAGCGCGCGGCAGCCGGACACGAAGCCGGCGAGCGTGCGCTCAGGCGAGCCAGTCAAGCGATTCTCCCAGGGGGGCGAGGGCCTTGCGCCAGCGGGCGGCGAGGGTCGCGTCGATCTCCGCATGGGCGCCTTCCAGGCGGCATTCGCCATGGGCGAGGGCGGGGTCGGCGAGGATGCGGCAGCCGCGCTGGGCGAGCTCGGCGCCCAGGTCGCGCTCCACGAGCGCGCCGTCGACCGGGTTCAGGTGCAGCCGCGCGGGAGTGGCGTCCTCCCGGATCAGCTCGAGCGCATCGCGCACGACGGGAAAGACCGCGTCCTCGCGCAGGGCGAGGTGGGCGCGCGTCACGTGCGCGGCCAGGTCGACCGCCAGGGCGATCACCGCCCGCGCGAGCTCGTCGTCCAGGTGCGCGAGCGCCGCCTCGTGGCCGGCGAGGATGCGCTCGAG
>JBGAOO010000029.1:0-7068 GCA_044221765.1 Usitatibacteraceae bacterium
ACCATGGCGGCGCCCATGCTCTCACGGGCCGGCGCGGGCCGGTTCGACGGAAATCAAGCCGCGCTGCGCAGCGAGGTGCCGAAGGTGTTGGCGTAGCGGCCCTGGCCGGTGTAGCCGGCGGGCGGGCGGGAGGCGTGGAGCAGGGCGCCCAGGCGGGCGTCGGTGTTGGCGCGCATGACGCTCACGGCGGCCGAGAAGGCGCCGATCGCCTGGCGCGCGCGCCGGGCCAGCTCGGGCGGCACGCGCGTGGGGCCCCCCAGGGACTCCAGGCGCGCCGCGAGGTCGGCGAGGAGCGATTCCGATTCCAGCGCGCTGGCGCGCGGCAGCACCTTCGCCGCCCGCTCGAGGTCGGCGATCAGTCTTTCGACGGGGGTGCTGCTCGGGCGCGGGCGCGGGGTCATTGGATGGCGGGATTCGCGGGGAAGGCGTTCTCGGCGATCATCCGGTCGGCGATGACCTCGGGGTGGATCTCGTAGCGGCCCTCGTCCAGCCGCGACTTGACGGCGCTCACCTTGGCCGCGTCGAAGGCGACGTCGACGCCCTTCAGGCCCGACTCGACGCCCGCGACCTGCGAGGACAGCGTGGACAGCGTGACCGACGCCGACGGGACGGCGGCGGCCACGGGCTCCCGGGAGCTGCCGGCCGGGCGTGGCGTCCCCGCGGAAGGCTGGGGGGTGACGTCGTTTACGTTGTTGATTTTCATGGTGTTCTCCGGATGGTGCGCCCCGCGGCCTCGGCCCCGGGGTGGGTGTCGGATAAATTCCTACACCGCCATCTACGGCACCGCCAAAAGGAACTTTAGCGTCCGCCTCCCGTGTCTCCCATGGGAACCTCGACCAGGCGACCGGCCCGGGCGACGCCCGTGACCACGCGGCCGGCTTCGGTCTTCACGCGCACCGGCTGGCCTTCGCCCGCCTGGTTCAACGCGAGCGCATCCGTACTTACGGTAAATCCGGGGCCCTTGGCCACCAGGCGCACCGCATCGCCCTGCGCGATGACCGGCGCGGCGCGGAAATAGTCGGTCCGGAGCAGGCCGCCGGCCGGGACGGGGCGGGTGAGCAGCTTGCCTTCCAGGCTGCGCGCGTCGGCAAAGACCGAGGCCGGCTCGCGCGAGAGTTCCATTTCGGCCAGTTGCACGTCCGAGGCCGACACCGGCTGGTTGGCGGCCAGGGCGCGGTTGGCCACCAGGGCGGGACCGAAGACCTTCACCTCGACCGGCACGGTGATGCTCCAGCGGGCGCCTTCCAGGCAGCGCAGGCCGACCCAGCTCTTGCCCCAGAGGCGGCTGCCGGCGGGCAGGAATGGCTCGGTCCGGTGGCACGGCGCCAGCTGCAGGCGGGGGTCGACCTGGCCGACCGTCACCTCGACCTTGGCCGCGAGCGCCTCGGCCTGCCCCTCGACGAAGAGCCGCAGCCTGTCCAGGTCGCCCAGGGGTGCCTGCGCGGACGCGGGCAGGGCCCAGGCGACCAGGCAGAGCAGGAAGGCAAGCAGTCGGTTCATGGCGGGGGCGCTCGGGAGCGAGGTGATGGACCGAATGCTAGTCGCGCGGGCGCGGGGCCGAGCCGGTGAAAAGGGGGGGAATGGCCGGGCTTATCGGGCGTTGGCGAGGCTCAAGGATTCCCAATAATCGCCTTCATCCGGACAGAGGTCCCTTCCCCCCGGGGCAGGGCCCGCCGAACGAGGACACCGACGATGGACGCGATCAACAAGTTGCTGGACTTCCAGGCGCAGGCGCTCGTGCTGCGCGGCGAGCGCCAGCGGGTCATCGCCTCGAACATCGCGAACGCCGACACCCCCAACTACAAGGCCCGCGATTTCGACTTCGGCAAGGCCCTCGCCGAGGCCACCGCCCCGGGCGGCACGGCCGCGCCGGGCACGCTCGCGGTGACGCACGCCGGGCACGTGGGCGGCGCCGGCGCCGGGTTGCCCACCGTCTCGCTGGGCTACCGCCAGCCCGGCCAGGCGAGCCTCGACGGCAACACCGTGGAAATCGACCACGAGCGCGCGCGCTTCGCCGAGAACACGATCCGCTACGAGGCCTCGCTGCGCTTCCTGAACGGCAGCATCAAGAACCTCCTCACCGCCATCCAGGGGCAATAGCCATGTCCATCGGCAGGATCTTCGGGATCGCCGGCTCCGCCATCCAGGCGCAGTCGGCGCGCATGAACGTGACCGCCTCGAACGTGGCCAACGCCGACAGCGTGGCCGGACCCGACGGCAAGGTCTTCAAGGCGAAGCAGGTGGTCTTCGAGGCGACGGCCCTGGGCCTGCCCGGCGACGCCTCCAGCACGGGCGTGAAGGTGCAGGCGATCGTGGACGACCGGTCCGAGCCGCGCCGCGTGCACAACCCCGGCCATCCCTACGCCGACGAGGAAGGCATGGTCACCATGCCCGCGGTGAACGTGATCGAGGAGATGGTCAACATGATCAGCGCCTCGCGCGCCTACCAGAACAACGTGGACATGCTCGCCACGACCAAGTCGCTGCTCGAGAAGACGCTCCAGCTCGGCAACTGAGATCCCCGCCCCCCAAAGCCCAAGGAACCGCTCCCATGACCGTCTCCGCCCTCAACCCCGCCGCGCTCCTGGACAAGGCCGCCGTCGCCCCGGCCAAGGCGACCGCCGCGGCCAAGGCGACCGCCGCCGCCGACGCGAACCAGCTCGCCGCGACCGAGAACCGCTTCCTGTCGCTGCTCGTGGCGCAGATGAAGAACCAGGACCCGCTCAACCCGCTCGACAACGCGCAGGTGACGAGCCAGATGGCGCAGCTGTCGACGGTGCAGGGCGTGAACCAGATGAACGCGCAGCTCACGCAGCTGCTCTCGGAATTCCAGGGCCTGCAGGCGATGACCCTCGCCGGCCGCTCCGTGCTCGTGGAAGGCAACGCGATCGAGATCCCCGTGCCCGCGGCCGGCAGCCCGGCCGAGGCGCGCGGCGGCATGGTGCTCGGCGCCGACGCGACGGCCGTGCAGGTGCAGGTGAAGGACGCCGCCGGCAAGGTCGTGCGCACGATCAACGTGGGCGCGCGCGCCGCGGGCATCTCCAGTTTCAAGTGGGACGGGACGGACGACGCCGGCAAGTCCCTCGCCCCGGGCAAGTACACCTTCACCGTGACCGCGAGCAACGGCGCGAAGCCGGTGGAATCGCTCGCGCTCGCCGCCACGCGCGTCGAGGGCGTGAACCGCACCGCGGCCGGCATCCAGCTCGACCTGGGCGCGGCCGGCATCGTGAGCTACGCCGACGTGCTGCAGGTGCTCTGAGCGCGCCTTCCCGACGAACCCAATTCCCGAACCCGACCCCAGGAGCCCCCCATGAGTTTCCAGCAAGGCCTCTCCGGCCTGAACGCCGCCTCCCGCAACCTCGAGGTGATCGGCAACAACGTCGCCAACGCCGGCACCGTGGGCTTCAAGAGCTCGCGCGCGCAGTTCGCCGACGTCTACGCCAACTCGCTCGGCGCCGGCGGCAGCTCCCCGGTGGGCATCGGCACCAACCTCGCGAAGGTGGCCCAGCAGTTCACGCAGGGCAGCCTCACCTCCACCAGCAACCCGCTCGACGTCGCGATCAGCGGCGAGGGCTTCTTCCGCGTCTCGCAGAACGGCACGGTGGCGTACACGCGCAACGGCCAGTTCGAGATGGACAAGGACGGCTACATCGTCACCATGTCGGGCGCGCGCCTCACCGGCTATCCCGCGGACGCGACGGGCAACATCGCCGTCGGCGCGCCGCAGGAGATGCGCGTCTCGCGCGGCGACCTGCCCCCGCGCATCACGGCGGACGCGAGCGTGGTGATGAACCTCGACTCGCGCAAGGCGAACCTGCCGGCCGCCGGCTTCCAGGCGACCGACCCGACCACCTACCACGGCTCCACCTCGATGTCGGTCTACGACAGCCTGGGCAACGAGCACGCCGTCGCCCTCTACTTCGTGAAGACGGCCTCGAACGCCTGGAGCGTCTTCGCGCAGGCCGACGGCGCGGCCGTGGGCGCGGGCGCGCTGGGCACGATCAACTTCCAGAGCGACGGCTCCATCGACACCGCGACGACCACGCTGCCCATGGCGCTGTCGATCACCACGACCAACGGCTCGACCACGCCCCTGGCGATCGACCTGGACTTCACCGGCACGACGCAGTTCGGCTCCGCCACCACCGTGAACGAGATCACGCAGGACGGCTACGCGAGCGGGAAGATCACCGGCTTCACGGTCGGCCAGGACGGCGTGATCCTGGGCCGCTACTCCAACGGCAAGACGCTCGCCCAGGGCCAGATCGCGCTCGCCTCCTTCGTGAACCCGCAGGGCCTCGCCCCGATGGGCGGCAACCTCTGGGCCGAGTCGAGCGGCTCGGGCCAGCCGCTGGTGGGCTCGCCCGCCTCCGGGAGCCTGGGCGTGCTGCAGGGCGGCGCGCTCGAGGAATCCAACGTCGACCTCACCGCGGAACTGGTCAACATGATCACGGCGCAGCGCGTCTACCAGGCGAACGCGCAGACCATCAAGACGCAGGACTCGATGATGCAGACGCTGGTGAACCTGCGCTAGGGCCTGAAGGGAGCGCGCCATGGACCGCCTCGCGTACGTCGCCATGACCGGCGCCAAGAACCTCATGCACCAGCAGGAGGTCCTGGCGAACAACCTCGCCAACGCGAACGTGGCGGGCTTTCGCGCCGACTACGACGCCTTCCGCGCGGTGCCCACCAACGCGCCCAACGGCGCGACGCGAACCTACGCGGTGGAGACGACGCCGGGCTCGAACTTCGCCCCCGGCCCGATCCAGCACACGGGCAACGCCCTCGATGCGGCGATCGACGGCCCGGGGTTCTTCGTCGTGCAGGCGCAGGACGGCACCGAGGCCTACACGCGCGCCGGCGCCTTCCTGCGCAGCGCCGACGGCACGCTCTCCACGCCCTCGGGCCGGCCGGTGATCGGCGACGGCGGCCCGATCCAGGTGCCCGAGAACGCCTCGATCGAGATCGCCAAGGACGGCACGGTGAGCGCGGCCACGCCCGACAACCCCGGCAAGCCCCAGCAGCTCGGCCGCCTGAAGCTCGTGAACCCCGACGTGAAGGACCTGGCCAAGGGCGCCGACGGCCTGTTCCGCTCGAAGTCGGGCGAGGCCTCCGCCGACGAGAGCGTGCGCCTGGTCGGCCAGTCGATCGAGGGCAGCAACGTGAACGTGATCGACACGCTGGTGGGCATGATCAGCCTGGCGCGCCAGTTCGAGATGCAGATGAAGTTCCTGTCGGACACCGACCAGGCCTCCAAGGAGTCGGCCACCCGGCTGCTCGCGCCCTAAAGCACAAGGACCCACGCCATGATCCGCTCCCTCTGGATTTCCAAGACCGGCCTCGACGCGCAGCAGACGCAGCTCGACGTCATCTCGAACAACCTCGCCAACGTGAGCACCAACGGCTTCAAGCGCTCGCGCGCGGTGTTCGAGGACCTGCTGTACCAGACCATGCGCCAGCCCGGCGCGGCGAGCTCCCAGCAGAGCCAGCTGCCCGTGGGCCTGCAGGTGGGCACGGGCGTGCGGCCGGTGGCGACCGCCCGGCTCTTCACGCAGGGCAACATGCAGCAGACCGGCAACTCGCTCGACATGGCCGTGAGCGGGCAGGGCTTCTTCCAGGTGCAGCTGCCCGACGGCACCACCGGCTACACGCGCGACGGCTCCTTCCACGTCGACGCGAACGGCGGCCTGGTCACCTCCAACGGCTTCGCGGTCTCCCCGGCGATCACGATCCCGGCCGACGCGCAGTCGGTGACGGTCGGGCAGGACGGCACCATCTCGGTGGTGAAGGCCGGCTCCACGACGCCCTCGAACGTGGGCTCCCTGCAGCTGGTCACCTTCATGAACCCCGCGGGCCTGCAGGCGATGGGCCAGAACACCTACCTCGAGACCGCCGCCTCGGGCACCCCGACGACGGGCACCCCCGGCACGAGCGGCCGCGGCACGATCCAGCAAGGCTACGTGGAGACCTCGAACGTGAACGTCGTCGAGGAGCTCGTCTCGATGATCCAGACCCAGCGCGCCTACGAGATCAACTCGAAGGCGATCCAGACCTCCGACCAGATGCTCCAGAAGCTCGCCCAACTCTGATGAACGCCTTCCGCCCCGCCCTTGCCGCCGCGCTCGCCCTGCTCGCGGGCGCGTGCTCGCACGTCGAGCCGCGCATCTCGATGCCCGAGGTGACGACCGCCACGCCCCGCCCGGCCCCGCGCGAGCCGGCGAGGAACGGCGCGATCTTCCAGGCGAACGCGCCCTTCCGCGCCCTGGCCGAGGACCGCCGCCCGATGTACGCCGGCGACATCCTCACCATCGCGCTCAACGAGAAGACCGCCGCCTCGCGCACCTCCAAGAGCGCCGCCGAGAAGACCGGCGAGTTCAAGGCCGAGATCCCGCTGCTCAAGGGCTTCAAGGGCGTGGGCTACGCCGGCGCCGAGGCGAGCGCGAACTCGACCAACAAGTTCGGGGGCAGCGGCGAGACCGCCAACGAGAACACCTTCACCGGCACCATCACCGTCACCGTGATCGAGCGCCTGCAGAACGGCAACCTCGTGGTCGCCGGCGACAAGCAGATCGGCATCAACCAGAACACCGAGACCATCCGCTTCTCGGGCGTGGTCGACCCGCTGTCGATCCAGGTGGGCAACGTCGTGAACTCCACCCAGGTGGCCGACGCCCGGCTCGAGTACCGCGGCAAGGGCTACATCGACGAGGCGCAGCGCATGAACTGGCTCACGCGGTTCTTCCTCACCGCGCTGCCTTTCTAGGACCCCGACCGTCTCTCCAGGATGAACCCCATGGCCACCCGCCTCGCCGCCCGCCTGCTCCTCGCGCTCCTTCCCCTCCTGTTCGCCGCCGGCGAGGCCGGGGCCGAGCGCCTGCGCGACCTGGCGACGGTGCAGGGCGTGCGCCAGAACCAGCTGATCGGCTACGGCCTGGTGGTCGGGCTGGACGGCACGGGCGACCAGACGACGCAGACGCCCTTCACCGTGGCGAGCCTCACGAACATGCTCTCGCAGCTGGGCGTGCAGCTCCCGCCGGGCACCAGCCTGCAACTGAAGAACGTGGCCGC
>JBGAOO010000029.1:7080-22298 GCA_044221765.1 Usitatibacteraceae bacterium
CACCGTCTCCTCGCTGGGCAACGCGAAGAGCCTGCGCGGCGGCACGCTCCTGCTCACGCCCCTGAAGGGCGCGGACGGGCAGATCTACGCCATGGCGCAGGGCAACGTGGTCGTGGGCGGCGCGGGCGCGGCCGCCGGCGGCTCGAAGGTGCAGATCAACCACCTGTCGGCCGGGCGCATCCCCTCGGGCGCGACGGTCGAGCGCGAGGTGGCCAGCTCCTTCGCCACCGGCGAGTACCTCTACCTCGAGCTGCGCGAGGGCGACTTCACCGGCGCGCGCAAGGTGGCCGAGGCGATCGAGGCGGAGCTGGGCGCCGGCCAGGCGATGGCCCTGGACGGGCGCGTGATCCGCGTGAAGGCGCCGTCGCCCGCCGAGCGCGTGGCCTTCCTCTCGCGCCTGGAGAACCTGGACGTGAAGCGGCTCGAGGTGCCCGCGCGCGTCATCGTGAACGCCCGCAACGGCTCGGTCGTCATGACCCGCTCCGTGAGCCTGGAGACCTGCGCGGTCGCCCACGGCAACCTGTCGGTCTCGATCAACTCCACGCCGGCGGTGAGCCAGCCCGGCGCCTTCGCCACGCGCGGGGACACGGTGGTCACCGAAAAGGCCGAGATCGACGTCAAGTCCGGCAGCGGGACGGTGCACATGATGGAGGAGGGCGCGAAGCTCGCGGACGTGGTGAAGGCGCTCAATGCGCTGGGCGCCTCGGCGAACGACCTGGTCGCGATCCTCGAGGCGATGCGCGCGGCCGGCTCGCTGCGCGCCGAGCTGGAGATCATCTGATGGCCGCCCCGGCCGGCGTCGCGAACGCGGGCGCGACCTCCCTCGCCATCGACGCGAACGCACTGGGCTCGCTCAAGGCCGCCGCCGCGCGCACGCCCGAGAAGGCGGTGAAGCTCGCCGCGCGCGAGTTCGAGGCGCTGTTCCTGAACCAGGTGCTCAAGAGCATGCGCGAATCCCTGCCCAAGGACGGGCCCTTCGCGAGCGCCGCCACCGAGTCCTACACGCAGATGTTCGACCGCGAGCTGTCCAAGTCGATGGCCGCGCGCGGCACGGGACTCGCGGCCATGATCGAGAAGCAGCTCCAGCGCACGATGGCCCCGGCGGCCGCGGCGCCGCAGGCGGGCAAGGCGGCCCCGGCCGCCGGCGCGAAGGCGCCCCTCAGCCTGAAGGCCCAGGCCGCCGCCACGGCGTACAGCCCGCGCTTCGCGCCGAAGGCGACGCAGATGCCGGCGCCGGCCCGGGACCCGGCGGCCCCGGCCGCGCGCAAGGCCGCGACCACCGAGGACCAGCGCTCCTTCCTGTCCAAGGTGATGGAGTTCGCGCAGGCCCCGGCCGCGGCCATCGGCCTGTCGCCCGTGTTCGTCGCCGCCCAGGCCGCGCTCGAGTCGGGCTGGGGCCGGCACGAGATCCGCCACGCCGACGGCACGCCCGCGCACAACCTGTTCGGGGTGAAGGCCGGCAGCGGCTGGACGGGCGCGACCGTCGACGTGGCGACCACCGAGTACGAGAACGGCGCGCCGGTGAGGAAGGTCGAGAAGTTCCGCGCCTACCCCTCCTATGCCGAGGGCCTGGCCGACTACGTGCAGCTGCTCGCCGGCAATGCGCGCTACCGGAACGTCGTCGCGAACGGCCAGGACGCCCAGGGCTTCGCGAGGGCGCTCGCGCGCTCGGGCTACGCGACCGACCCCGCCTACGGCAGCAAGATCGCGAGCCTCATCGAGAAGGCGAAGTCGCTCACCGGCCCGGGCTAAGGAAACGCCCGCGCCCGCCGATAAACGTAAGGATCGATACCCGGAACCGCCATGAGCTCGCTCCTCTCGCTGGGCACCAGCGCCCTCAATGCGGCCCAAGTGGGCCTGCGAACCACCGGGCACAACATCGCCAACGTGAACACCGCCGGCTACACGCGCCAGGTGGCGGTGCAGGCGGCGGCCACCCCGCAGTTCACCGGCAGCGGCTACCTGGGCCGCGGCGTCGACGTGGAGACCGTGCGGCGCGTCTACAGCGACTTCCTCACCGCGCAGGCGCACCAGGCGACCGCGAGCGTGGGCGAGGCCTCCGCGCGCGCCGGGCAGCTCGACACGGTCGACGCGATCCTGGGCGGGCCGGACGAGGGCATCGCCGCCGCGCTCGACACCTTCTTCGGCGCCATGAACGTGGCCGCCAACCACCCGTCCGACCTCTCGGCGCGCCAGTCCGCGCTCTCGGCCATGCAGGCGCTCGCGGCGCAGTTCAACGACACCTCGGCGAGCCTGGACAGCCTGCGCGTGGGCGTGGAGACGCAGGTGCGCTCCAGCCTCTCGGTGGTGAACCAGCAGCTGCGCGACATCGCCGCGGTGAACCAGCAGATCGCCCTGGTGCTGGGCAACGGCCAGCCGGCCAACGACCTGCTCGACAAGCGCGACTCCCTCGTGCGCTCGCTCTCTGAATCGATCGGCGTGTCCACCATCGCGCAGGCCGACGGCACGCTGAGCGTCTTCACCGGCAACGGGCAGACCCTGGTGCTCGGCACCAACGCCGCCACGCTCGAGATGCGCCCGGACCTGTACGACCCCGAGCGGCCCGTGGTCGGCGTGCGCCAGGGCAGCACCTTCACGCCGCTCGACTCGGCCACGCTCTCGGGCGGCAGCCTCGCGGGGCTGCTCAAGTTCGCCGACGGCGACCTGCGCGCGGTGCAGGACGAGATCGGGCGCCTCGCGCTCGCCACCGCCACCGCCTTCAACGCGCGCCACCGGATGGGCGTCGACCAGCAGGGCGTCCCGGGCGCCGACCTCTTCACGCTGCCGGCTCCCTGGACCGCCCCCAGCCGCAACAACACCGGCACCGGCGCGGTGGGCGCCACCATCGCCGACGCGAGCGCCCTCGCCGCGAGCGGCTATCGCATCGACTACGACGGCGCCCAGTACGCCGTGACGCGCCTGTCGGACAACACCCGCACGACCTACGCGACGCTGCCGCAGACCGTGGACGGCCTCACCTTCTCGATGTCGGGTGCGCCCGCCGCCGGCGACAGCTTCTCCGTGAACGCCGTGCGCGAGGTCGCCGGCGCGATGGCCGCGGCCGTCTCGCGCCCCGCATCGCTGGCGCTCGCCCTGCCCGTCGCCCCCGCGCTCGCCAACGCCAACGCCGGCTCGGTGAAGGTCACCGGCTTCGCGGTGCCCGGCTCGGTCGCCAATGCCAACCTGCTGCAGCCGGTGTCGATCCAGTTCACCGGGCCGAACACCTACAACGTGACCGGCACCGGCACGGGCAACCCGGTGGGCGTCGCCTACACGCCGGGCCAGGCGATCACGTACAACGGCTGGACGCTCACGCTCGAGGGCGTGCCCCGGGCCGGCGACCAGGTGAGCGTCGCGCCCGCCACCGCCTGGAGCGGCGACAACGCCAACGGGCTCGCGATGCTCGACCTGACCGGCGCCACGCTCCTGGACGGGCTGACCGTCTCGGACGCGATGGCGGGCCTGTTCGGGCGCATCGGCTCCATGACGGCGAGTGCGCGCGCGAGCGCCGCCTCCCACGAGGCGGTGCGCGATTCGGCGATGGCGGCGGAGCAGTCCGTCGCCGGCGTGAACCTCGACGAGGAAGCCGCGCGCCTGCTGCAGTACCAGCAAGCCTACCAGGCGGCCGCCAAGGTCATCCAGGCGGCCCAGACCGTCTTCGACGCCCTGCTCAGCCTCGGCCGATAGGATCCACCATGCGCATCTCCACCGCCTACTTCCACGACCAGTCCGCCGCCTCGATCACGCAGCGCCAGTCCGAGGTCGCCGAGACGCAGGCTCGCCTCGCCTCGGGCAAGCGCATCTCCACCGCCGCGGACGATCCGGTGGGCGCCGCCCGCGCCTCGCGCGCACGGTCCGGGCTCGCGCAGACCGGGCGCTGGATGGATGCCCAGGACGCCGCCCGCACCTCGCTCACCATCACCGAGTCGACCCTCGGCTCGATCTACGACTCGGTGCTCTCCGCGCGCGATACCGTCATCGCCGCGGGCAGCCCGTCGCTCTCGGACTCCGACCGCAGGACGATGGCGACCCAGTTGCGCCAGGTGCTCGACCAGGTGGTGGGCCTCGCCAACACCACCGAGGGCGACGGCACCTTCCTGTTCGCCGGCTTCGACAACCGCGCGGCGCCCTTCGTGAAGACGGGCACGGCCGTGGGCTTCGTCGGCGACGGCGGCCAGCGCTTCGCGGACCTCGGTCCCGGCGTGCGCGTGGCGGTGACGGTGACGGGCGAGGACGCCTTCATGCGCATCGCGGACGGCAACGGCGTCTTCGCGACCGCCGCGCCGTCCACCAACGCCGGCTCGGGCATCGTGAACGCCGGCCGCGTCACGGCCGCGGGCGCGCTCACCGGCCACCCGTACACGGTCACCTTCGGCGCGGGCGGGAGCACGTACAGCGTGGTCGACGCGACCACGGGCACCACCATCCAGGCCGCGCAGCCCTTCACGCCCGGCGCCACGCTCGCCTTCGACGGCCTCGCGTTCGAGATCGCCGGGCAGCCCGCCGCGGGCGACACGTTCGACGTCACGCCCTCGGCCTCGAGCAGCCTGTTCGATCGCCTGACCCGCGCGATCGACCTGCTCGAGACGCCGGCCACCGGCGCCTGGCGCGCCGGGGAGATCGCGGGCATCCTGCGCGACCTGGACGTCGCGGGCGATCACCTGCTCGAGGCGCGCGGGGCGGCCGGCAATGCGCTGGCGCGCCTGGACTCGCTGGGCGGCATCGCCGAGGACCGCGCGGTGGCCCAGACGGCCGAAGTGGCGAAGATCGAGGACCTGGACTACGCGAAGGCGGCCACCGAGCTGTCCAAGCAGACCCTCGCCATGCAGGCGGCGGCCTACGCGCAGGGCGGTCGAAAGAGCCTCTTCGACTATCTCTGAGCCGCCGTGCCCGCGCGCGGCGGCGCCGCGCGCTGGTGCATAATGCTCGCCGGGACCCGCCCGCCGGGAAAACAAGCCTCCCGCCCTACGGAGAGAATCGATGTCCGCGGAAAAGACCCGCCTGCTCGTCGTCGACGACGACCGCCTCGTGCTCGCCACCCTGGTGGCCGGGCTCACCCGCGCGGGCTTCGACGTCGTCGTCGCGGCCAACGCGGACGAGGCGATGAAGCTCGCCGTCGAGGCGAAGCCGGCCCTCGCGCTGCTCGACGTGCAGATGGAGGGCAAGAACGGCCTGGACGTGGCCGAGTTCCTCGCCCGCGAGACGCGCGTGCCGTTCATGTTCCTCTCGGCCTTCGGCGACGAGGCCATCGTGAAGCAGGCCGCCGCGCACGGGGCGATGGGCTTCCTGGTGAAGCCCCTGGACGTGAAGCAGATGGTGCCGGCCATCCGCTCGGCCCTGGAGCGCGCCCACGACATCTCGCACCTGAAGCAGGGCGCGGCGATGCTCGCCGACACGCTCGTGCAGGGCAAGGGGCGCCAGTCGCTCATCGCCGTGGGCATCCTGGTGGAGCGCCACAAGGTCAATTGCGACGAGGCCCTGGAGATGCTGCACGAGCGCGCCCGCGCGAGCGGCCGCCCGGTCGAGGACGTCGCCCTCACGCTCATCGAGCAGGCCGAGGCCCACGCCCGTCCCGCCGCGGGCGCCTAGGCGCCCGCGTCCCGCCGATTTTCCTCAAGCTCGGCGGCCATCTGCCGTAGTTCCCCGGGAGAGCGCCTCATTGGCGCAGGACCTCCCATGCCAGCACCCGATCCCCGCCCGCACGCCCTGGTCGTCGACGACGACGCGATCTTCCGATCCGCCACCGTCGCCGCGCTGGGCAAGCTCGGCTTTCGCATCACCGAGGCCTGCGACGGCGGCGAGGCCCTGGCCGCCTTCGCCGCCGAACCGGCCGGCGTGGTGCTGCTCGACGCCCAGATGCCGGGCATGGACGGCTTCGAGGCCTGCCGCCACCTGCGCGCGATGCCCGGGGGCGAGGTCGTCCCCGTGCTCATGCTCACGGCCCTGGAGGACGAATCCTCGGTCCACGCCGCCTACGAGGCCGGCGCCACCGATTTCCACTCCAAGCCGCCACGCTGGTCGATCCTGGGCCAGCGCGTGCGCTTCATGCTGCGCGCCGCGCGCATGCGCGAGGACCTGGAGCGCAGCCGCGCCGAGTCGGCGCAGGCGCAGCGCATCGCGCGCCTGGGCAACTGGGAGTGGGACCTGGCCGCCGGCCGCATCGACCTGTCCGCCGAATGCGCGCGCCTGCTGGGCCTCGCGCCCGAGGCCACCTCGCTCGAGCCGCGCGCGTTCTTCGCCCGCTTCCACGAGCAGGACCGGGCGCTGCTCGCCGAGCTCGGCATGGGCGGGGATGCGCCCGCGCCGGGCGACCTGGGCCCCTTCGAGTTCGAATGCCGCGTGCCCGTGCGCCCGGCCCCGCGCATCGTGCGCGTGGAGGCCGCGCTCGTGCGCGGCGCGAGCGGCCAGGCCGTGCGCGTGAACGCGGTGATGCAGGACGTCACCGAGCGGCGCATGGCCGAGGAGCGCATCCGGCACCTGGCCCACTTCGACGCGCTCACCGGCTTCGTGAACCGGGCCCGGTTCTGCGAGCTCGTGGGCGAGGCGATCGAGCCCGCGGGCGCCCGCGTGGCCGTCGGGATCATCGACCTGCGCAAGCTCGCGCAGGTGAACGCCGTCCTGGGCACGGCCGCGGGCGACTGCGTGCTGCGCGAGGCGGCCGTGCGCATCGCGAGCGGGCTGGGCTCGACCCTCGAGGACTACCCGGCCATCCGCGGCGCGGTCGGCCGGCCGGCCGGCAACGAGTTCGCGGTGCTGCTCACGGGCGAGGTGACGGCGCGCCTCGCGCAGGAGATCGGCGAGCGCATCGTCGAGGAGCTGCGCACGCCCTTCGTCGTCCAGGAGCGCGAGATCATCGTGCGGGCCAATGCCGGCTTCGCGCTCTACCCCGAGGACGCGAAGGGCGTGGACGAGCTGCTCAAGCAGGCCGACCACGGGCTCATCCGCGCCAAGGCGGGGCGGCCGGGGATGGTCGCTCGCTGCGCCGAGGCGGTGCAGGAGGCTTCGGCGGACCGGCTGCTGCTCGAGACCGAGCTGCACCATGCGCTCGAGAAGCGCGAGCTGGTGCTGCACTACCAGCCGCAGGTGGACGTGCGCACCGGGCGCGTGGTGAGCGCCGAGGCGCTCATGCGCTGGCGCCACAACGGCCAGATGGTCTCGCCCGGGGCCTTCCTGCCCCTGGCGGAGGAGACCGGGCTCATCGAGCCGATCGAGGAGTGGGCCGTGCTCGCCGCGTGCTGGCAGTACCGGCTCTGGCGCGAGGCGGGATTGCCGCCGGTGCCGGTGGCGGTGAACCTCACCGCGAGCCATTTCCTCTCGCCTTCCCTGGTGGGCGCGGTGTCCACGGCGCTCGCCGAGAGCGGCTGCCCGCCCGTGCACCTGGAGCTCGAGATCACCGAGACGGTGCTGCTGCACGACCTGCCGCGCGCCCTGCCGCAGATCGAGGCGCTGAACGCCCTGGGCGTGCGCATCTCGATCGACGACTTCGGCACGGGCTACTCGTCCCTGTCGTACCTGCGCAGCCTGCCCATCGACCGCCTGAAGATCGACCGCTCCTTCGTGACCGACCTGGGGACCTCGCGCGACGCGGAGGTGCTGGTGGGCGCGATGCTCGGGATGTCGAAGGCCCTGGGCCTGAAGGTCGTGGCCGAGGGCGTGGAGACGCGTGCCCAGGCCGAGCGCCTGGTGGCGCACGGGTGCAACGTGATGCAGGGGTTCTGGTTCGCCCGGCCCATGCCCGCCGCGGACCTGCAGGCGCTCCTGGAGCGACCGAGGCCGCCGGACTGGAAGATGAACCGCGCCCGCGAGCGCGACGAAGGCGTCCCGGCCGGGGAGAGCGTCCATGCGGCATGACCGCTATTTCGTCGACGTGGCGCGCGAGGCGCTGCTGCGCCTGGCGAAGAAGGGGCTCTCGCCCACCCCGGACCACTACAGCGCCGCCTGGCGCGAGGTGATCGGCAGCCCCGAGCCGATGGCCCCGGCGGTGATCCCGATCGCCGCCGAATGCGTGCCGGAGGACTGCGGCTCGTGCGCGAGCCTGGCGGCGATGCTCAAGCTCACGACGCAGTTCGTCGGCTCCTCCGCCGTCGATGGCGGCTGGGTGCAGAACGAGCTGCAGCGCCTGATGGGGCAGGTCATCCCGCCCTGGGAGGCCGAGCGGCTGCGCGCCCTGGAGGGACCCCTTCGCGAGGTGCTGGGCGCCGAGACGGCGATGCGCTCGGAATTCGCCAACGCCAAGGCGGGCATCAAGGAGATCCTCGCCACCCTCATCGGCCGCATCGGCCGGCTGCAGGATTCCACCGGCCGCTTCGCCGACACCGTGGACGACTACGCCGTGCGGATCGAGCAGGCCGACAGCGTGGAGGCGCTCTCGAGGCTCGCCAAGGGCCTCGCCGGCGACACGCGCACCCTGCAGGGCGAGATCGTGTCCGTGCGCGAGGAGCTCGTGCAGGCCCAGGAGCGGGCCAAGGGGCAGGATGCGCGCATGCGCGACCTGGAGCACCAGCTCGCGCTCGCGCGCGAGCAGGTGCGCACCGACGCGCTCACCGACGCGCTCAACCGCCGCGGGTTCGAGGAGGTGTGGGACCGGGAATCCTCGCGTGCCGAGCGCACGCGGGCGCCGCTCGCGGTGGCGGTGGTGGACCTGGACAACTTCAAGCGCCTGAACGACACCTACGGGCACCCCGTCGGCGACCGGGCGCTGGTGCACCTGGTGGCGGTGGCGCGGCGCATCGTGCGGCCGACGGACCACATCGCCCGCCTGGGAGGCGAGGAATTCGCCGTCCTGCTGCCCAACGCGGACCTGGAGACGGCGATGACGGTCACCGCGCGCCTGCAGCGCAGCCTCACGCGCGACTTCTTCCTGGGCGACCAGCAGCGCCTGTTCATCACCTTCAGCGCGGGCGTGGCCGAGCAGCGTCCCGGGGAGGCCTGGAGCGAGGTGCTGCACCGGGCCGACGAGGCGCTCTACGAGGCCAAGCGCAAGGGCAAGAACCGCATCCTGCCCGCGCACTGCGCGCCGACCGCGCCGGTCACGCCGGCGCCGGCGGCCGTGCCCGCTGCGCCGACCGCACAGAATGCACCGGCCGCACCCGTCACAGGCGCGGGCGTCGTGGCCTGAGGCACCCGGCCAGGCAGGAAGCCGAAAACGCGCCCCGATTCGCGCCGGATCGGGGCGCGTCGCCTTTCGCGAGGACGTTGCCGGGTGGAGAGGCCGCAGACGCTAGTCGGCCGGCGGGAGCGGGTGCGCGGGCCGCACCATCTCCATCACGCGCTGGGGCGAGACCTTGAGCAGCGCCGCGATGTCCGCGTAGTCGTCGGGCAGCGCCGGGTCCTCCCAGCCTTCGGCGGAGTGGCGCGCCAGGCGGATGGCGAGGTAGACGGTGCGCACCTGGGGCGAGCGGGCCTCGGCCGGGTCGTTCATGGCCACGAGCAGCTCCGGCAGGCGCAGGCGCTTCATCAGCTCGACCTGGATCTCCTCGCCGGTCACGTTGAGCACGGCCGCCTGCGCCACGGCGCTCCTCAGGCCGGGGGTCGCCTCGAGCTGGCGGCGGATCTCCAGGGCCATCTGCGGCGCGGCGCACCAGAGCAGCATCTCGCCCAGGTCGTGCAGCAGGGCGGCCATCATCACGGTCTCGGCGTCCAGGTCCTTGCGCATCACGGACCAGTCGCGCGCGTACTGCGCGGCGCGCACGGCGCGGCGCACCACCTTCAGCAGGCCCTTCTGCGCCGCGTGGTCGTCGCGCAGGTGCTCGCCCAGGTGGGTGAGCTGGCCGAAGTTCCGGAAGAAGGGGGGCACGCCCATCATCACGATGGCCGTGGTGACGCTGCCGATGGTGGAGGTGCGCCCGCGGGCCGAGCCGTGCGTGAGCTTCGCGAAGAGCTTGGCGGTCATGAGCGGGTCGCTCATCACCACCTCGGCGACGGCCGCGGCGCTCTGGCTCTCCTCGTGCTCGGCCATCTGCGCGATGGCGTTGGCCGTGGTGCGCATCACCGGGATCTCGATGCCGGCGAGGGCCACCGCCCAGGAAAGGGCGTTCGGCAGGGGATGGAGGAGTCGTTCGGCCATGGCGGGTTCAGGCGCGCGCAGGGCGCGCCTAACGCACTCTACGGCTTCCCGCCGGGCAATCCTGAGGCCTAGTCGACCAGCTGGTGCTTGAGCGCGTAGTGCGTGAGCTCGGCATTGTTCGCGAGGCCCATCTTCTCGAGGATCCGGGCACGATACACGCTCACCGTCTTGGGCGACAGGGACAGGGACTCGGCGATGTCCGACAGGCGCTTGCCCTTGGCGATGAGGCACAGCGTCTGGAATTCCCGGTTCGACAGGCGCTCGTGGGGCCGCTCGGGCGCCTCGCCCGTCAGGTTGTCCACCAGCGACTGGGCGAGGGCCGCGCTCACGTACTTGCGCCCGCCCGCCACGGTCTCCACCGCGAGCACCAGTTCCTCCGGCGCGCTCGCCTTGTTGAGGTAGCCGGCCGCGCCCGAGCGCAGGGCGCGCAGCCCGTACTGGTCCTCGGGATAGATGGAAAGCATGAGGACGCGAAGGCGCGGGTATTCCTGGGCGAGGGCCTGGAGGATCTCGATGCCGCTCTTGCCGGGCAGGCCGATGTCCAGGACCACCACGTCGGCCTCGGTCTCGCGCAGCACGCGGCGCAGACCGGCGTAGTCGCCCGCCTCGCCGACGATCTCGAGCCCGGCGCGCTCGGAGAGGATGCCCGCCAGGCCGCGGCGGACGATGGCGTGGTCGTCGACCAGGACGATCCGGGTCATGCCCCGGCGACCGCCTCGGGCAGGGGGAGGGCGAGCATCACCGTGGTGCCCAGCCCCTCGACGCCCGACACTTCCAGGGTGCCGCCGTGCCCGCGGGCGCGCTCGCGCATGCCGATCACGCCGAAGGAGGAGGCCTTGCGCAGGTCCGCGGACTTCGCGCCCACGCCGTTGTCGGTGACCTCGAGCGTGAGCTCGCCCGCGCCCAGGAAGAGCTGCACCTCGACCCGGGTGGCCTGGGCGTGGCGCGTCACGTTGGTGAGGCTCTCCTGGCAGACCCGGTACACGGTCATGCACACGTCCGGCGGGCAGGCGAAGCTCTCGCGGTTCGACTCGAAGCGCATCACGATCCCGGTGCGCTCGCCGAAGCTGCGGGTGAGCCACTCGAGCGCGGGCACCAGGCCCTCCTCGATGATGCCCGGGCGCAGGTTGAGCATGATGCGCTGGGAGGCGTCCAGGGCCGCGGCGGCGATCGACAGGGCGTCGTCCAGCTTGGCGGCCACCTGCGGGTCCGTGACGCGGGCGCGCGCCCAGGCCAGGTCGAACTTGATCGCGGTGAGGCTGCCGCCGATGTCGTCGTGGATCTCGCGCGCCGTGGCGGCCCACTCGTATTCCTTGACCTGCACCATGTGCAGGGTGAGCTCGCGCAGGCGCTCCTCGGACTGGCGCAGCTCGGCCTCGGCCTGGCGGCGCTGGCGGCGCGTCTCGGCCGCGCCCAGGGCGCGCTTGAGGGCCGGGGCGAGGCGCTTGAGGCTCCCCTTCACGATGTAGTCGTCGGCGCCGGCGAGGACATTGTCCACGGCCACGGCCTCGCCCGGCTCCCCGGACACCACGATGAAGGGCAGGTCGAGCCCGGATTCGCGCAGGACCGAGAACGCCCCGAAGGAATCGAACATCGGCATGTGGTGGTCGGAGATCACGGCGTCCCAGGCGCGGGTGCCGAGCACCTCGCGCATGGCGGCGGCGGTCTCCACGCGCTCGGATTCCACGGCGTAGCCGTCGCGGCGCAGCGTCGCGACGAGGACCTGGTAGTCGATCTCGGAATCCTCGACGACGAGGACGCGAAGGGGCTCTGGCATGGCGGTGACGGGCGGGATTGGCGCCCGTTGCGGCCCCTATTCGGGGCTTCGAAGGCGGCGGGTCGGGACGAGAATTCCTTTGGTGGGCGCCCCTTTGTGCCGGAAAAGCCCGGGAAATTCAAGGAAGTCGCCCGAAGTGCCGAAATGGTAGCACGAGGGCCCGACCGGGGCTCCGCACACCGGAACGACTGATGCACGCCAATGCCCGCGATTGCGCAGACGACCTGGCCCGCCAGTGGGCGCAGGCCTGCCACGCCCAGCTGGGCGAGGCCGACCTCGACATGGTGCGGCTCGAGGCCCTCATCAGCCAGGCCGCGGCCACGCTCCTCGACAGCTTCCAGGCGATCGAGCGGCGCTGGCGGGCCATCCCCGTCGAGGGGATGAGCGCCGTGGACGAGGACGTGAACCGCGCCGTCTCCGCGCTTCAATTCCACGACCTGGCCACGCAGCTCCTGGCGCACGCGCGAAAGCGGATCGCGGTGGCGAACGAGGGGCTCGCCCGGCTCACGGTCGAACCCGGCCGCGAGGAGGGCCGGCGCTGGGAGGCCCCGCCCGCGCTGGGCGGGCCCGTGGGCCACGCCAACCTCGAGACCGGCTCGGTGGACCTTTTCTGAACGACGAAGCAGGCCCGTAAACGCAAGGAGATGTCATGCAATCGATTCTCGCGGTAGACGACTCGGCGTCCATGCGCCAGATGGTCGCCTTCACGCTGAAGGCCGCCGGCTTCGCCGTCGTCGAGGCCGCCGACGGCCAGGAGGGCCTGGAGAAGGCGCGCAGCCAGCCCGTGAACCTGGTGCTCACCGACCAGAACATGCCGCGCATGGACGGCCTCACGCTCGTGCGCAGCCTGCGCGGCATGCCGGAATACCGGCACGTGCCGATCCTCATCCTCACGACCGAGTCCAGCGACGCCATGAAGGCGCAGGGCAAGGCGGCCGGCGCGACCGGCTGGCTCGTGAAACCCTTCGATCCGAACCGGCTGGTGGACGTCGTCCGCAAGGTCATCAGCTGACCCGCAAGGCCACAGGAAAGCCAAGACCATGGGCGAGATCAGCAATCCGGGACTGCAGGCAGGCGGAATCGACCTGCGCCAGTTCTACGGCGTCTTCTTCGAGGAGGCGGGCGAGAACCTCGCCTCGATGGAAGGGCTGCTCCTCGCGCTGGACGTGGACGAGCCGGTCGAGGACGACCTGCACGCGATCTTCCGCGCCGCGCACTCCATCAAGGGCGGGGCGGCCACCTTCGGCTTCTCCGACGTCGCCGGCCTCACCCACGACCTCGAGACGCTCCTCGACAAGCTGCGCCGCCACGAGCTCACCCCCTCCGCGCTGATGGTGGACGCGCTGCTCGAGGCGGGCGATCTCCTGAAGGCCCAGCTCGCCTGCCACCGCGGCGACGACGGCGCCGAGGCGCCCGACACGGACGAGATCCGCGCGCGCATCCAGGCCTTCGCCGCCGGCGAGGTGCCCGCGGCCGCGGCCGCCGACCGCGACCTGATGATCAAGGTCGGCCCGCTGCCGGACCCGACCTTCGCCGAGTGCCTGTTCGAGCTCTTCAACGACGTGCCGGGCATGGGCAGCATCGCGCACGCCGACGAGGGCAAGCCCGATGCCGCCGGCTGCCGCCTGTTCCGCGTGCGCACCCCGTGCGCCGACGACGATATCCGCGACCTGTTCTCCTACCACGTCGACCGCGAGCACATCCACATCGCGGCCGCCGCGCCGGCCGCGCCCGCCCCGCCCGCGCCGGCCGCCCCCGCGTCCGCCGAGGAAGAGGGGTTCGGCTTCTTCATCGACCCGGACGAGGCGAAGAAGGCCGCGGCCGAGGCCCCGGCGCTGCCCGAGGCCGTGGCGAAGCCCGTCGTGCCGGCCGCGCCGGCACCGGCGCCCGCCGCCAAGGCGCCCGACCGCTCGCACCGGGCCGGCACCTCCGCCGGCGTGGAATCGACGACGCTGCGCGTGGCGGTGGAGAAGGTCGACCAGCTGATCAACCTCGTGGGCGAGCTCGTGATCACCCAGGCCGTGCTCGCGCAGAGCGCGAAGGGCCTGGACCCGGTGAAGGACCAGTCGGTGCTCGCCGGGATGCAGGAGCTCGAGCGCAACACGCGCTCGCTGCAGGAATCGGTGATGTCGATCCGCATGATCCCGATGGCGGTGGTCTTCAACCGCTTCCCGCGCATGATCCGCGACCTGGCCGCCAAGCTCGGCAAGCAGGTGGAGCTGCGCACCGAGGGCGAGGCCACCGAGATGGACAAGGGCCTCATCGAGAAGATCACCGACCCGCTCACGCACCTGCTGCGCAACTCCGTCGACCACGGCATCGAGACGGTCGAGAAGCGCCGCGCCGCCGGCAAGAGCGACGTGGGCACCGTGTGGCTGTCGGCCTCCCACCGCGGCGGCTCGATCGTGATCGAGGTGCGCGACGACGGCGCGGGATTGCCGCGCGACAAGATCCTCGCCAAGGCGAAGGCCCAGGGCCTGCCCGTCACCGACGACATGCCCGACGCCGAGGTCTGGCAGCTCATCTTCGCGCCGGGCTTCTCGACGGCCGAGGTGGTCACCGACGTCTCCGGCCGCGGCGTGGGCATGGACGTGGTGAAGAAGAACATCTACGCCCTGGGCGGCACCGTGGAGATCAGCTCCGTGGCCGGCAAGGGCACGACGATGTCGGTGCGCCTGCCCCTCACGCTCGCCATCATGGACGGCATGAGCGTGGGCGTGGCCGGCGAGACCTACATCCTGCCGCTGTCCTCCGTGATCGAGTCCTTCCAGGTCTCCGCCGAGAGCGTGAAGACCATCGCCCGCCAGGGGCGGGTGATCAAGGTGCGCGAGGAGTTCCTGCCCGAGGTGGCGATGCGCGAGGCGTTCGCCGTCCCGCCCGATGCGCCCGCGGCGACCGACGAGGTGATGATGGTCGTGGAAGCCGACGGCCAGCGCGTGGCGCTGCGCGTGGACGAGCTGCTCGGCCAGCACCAGGTGGTGGTGAAGAACCTCGAGACCAACTACCGCAAGGTGCCGGGCGTGGCCGGCGCGACGATCCTGGGCGACGGCCGCGTGGCCCTCATCGTGGACTGCGCCGCGCTCGTGAAGCGCACGCGGCACTGACCGACTCCCCGCAACGCACGATCCGAGACGAAAAGACATGGACTATCCGCGCGCCTACTGGGACCCGATCCACGCGGTCCTCTCGCCCCCGAAGAAGCTCATGCGCTCGCTCACGATGCCGTGGAAGCTCGCGATCGTGATGTTCCTCTTCTCCATCCCCATGAGCTACCTGATGTACTCGTACTGGTCGCGCGCGACCGTCGAGCTCGTGGCCGCGCGCCAGGAGGTAGCCGGCTCGAGCCTCGCGCCCGCCATCCTCGACCTGCAGGTG
>JBGAOO010000390.1:0-2732 GCA_044221765.1 Usitatibacteraceae bacterium
GGCGGCGAGGTGCTCGCGCGCGTGGCGCGCGCGCCGGGCGAGGTGCGCCTCGCCGTGCTCGATCGCGGCCCGGGCATCCCGCCGGCGGAGATCGAGCGGATGAAGGAGCCCTTCACGCGCCGGGACGAGGCGCGCAGCGGCCGCTCGGGGGCCGGGCTCGGCCTGGCGATCGTCGCGCGCGTGGCGCAGATGCACGGGGCGCGCCTGGACCTCGCCCCGCGTGCCGGCGGCGGCCTGGAGGCGAGCGTCGCCTTTCCCTGCGCCACCTGAGGACCGCGCGCGGGAGTAAAGTCGAAGCTCCCCTAGGAGAGTCCCATGACCGTCTGTCCCGTCGCCATCGCCGTCGGCTGCAAGAAGTGCCCGATCTTCACCGTCTGTCCGCTGAAGAGCGTGATCGGCGACCAGCCCAAGGCCGGGGACAAGCCCGAAGCCAAGGCGCCCGCCGCCGGCCGGAAGAAGTCGACGAAGAAGTAGCCGCCCTCAGGGCAGCCCGGCCAGGTACTGCGCGACCGCGCGCACCTCGAGGGGCGCGAGCCGCTCGGCCACGGTGTGCATGACCTCGTTGTCGTTCGTTCGCTTGCGCTGCGAGAACTCCTTGATCTGGCGCTCGAGGTAGGCCGCGTGCTGCCCCGCCAGGCGCGGCAGCTGCGCGGTTCCCCTCGCGTCCTCGCCATGGCAGGCCTTGCACGCGGGCACGCCGGCATACGGGTTGCCGCGCTGGAAGATGAACTTGCCGACCGCGCCCAGCTCCGGATCGGTCGGGGGGTGCACGCCCGCGGGCTGCGCCGCGTAATAGCGCGCGATGGCCACGATGTCCTCCTCGGTGAGGTCGCGCACGAAGCGCTCCATGATGCTCTCGCGCTTCTTCGCCTTGAACTCGCGCAGTTCCTTCGCGAGGTAGGCCTCGTTCTGCGCCGCCAGGCGCGGGAATTCCTCGCTCGAGCTCTCGCCCTGCTTGCCGTGGCAGGTCGCGCAGCGCCCCTCCACGACCTTCGGCGCGGGCACCTGCGCCGCGACGGGAAGCGCTGCAAGGGCCGCGAGGATGAGGATGGTCCGGGCAAGCATCGTTCGGTCTCCAGTGAAGTCCCGCGAAAATACCATGGAAGGCGCGTCCGCCGGCAGGCGTCAACCGGCCGCCTTCCTGGTGCGTTGGTGCTAGAGTGGATCGCATGATCCGCGCAAGCGAGGTATCCGCCATGAGAACCAAGCGCACGCTTTTCCTCGCCCTGCTCGCCACGCTGGCCCTTGCGCTGGCCCAGGAGGCGCCCGCGGCTCCCGGGGCCCGGCATGGGGGCGGCTACGGGCATTACCACGGCGGCCATGGCTGGGGCTGGGGGTGGGGGCTCGGTTGGGGTCTCGCCCTGGGCCTGCCCCTCGCCTACGGCGCCTGGGGTCCTTCCTACTACCCGTCCTATGCCTACGGCCCGGTCTATCGCGGCTATGCCGATCCTTGCGGCCTCGACGAGGAATGCCGGCGCGCCTACCAGGCACCCGTCGCGCCGGAGGCACCCACCACGCAGGCGCCGCCGCCCGCCGCCGGCGAAGGCGATGGCCCCACGCAACGCCCGCTGCACCTGAACTATTGCGATGCCTCGCGCGCGTGGTACCCGCATGTGCGCAGCTGCCCGGGCGGCTGGCGCTTCGTCCGCCCCGAATACAACTGAGCCGGCGCTAGTCGCCCGGGGCGAAGAACCCCACCGCCTCCTCGCGCAGGCGCGTGCGCCTGAACGGCGGCAACGCCCGCCAGATTCGCTTGCCGTAGGGCTTCGAGATGAGCCGCGGGTCGCAGAGCATGAGCACGCCGCGGTCGGTCTCGTCGCGGATGAGGCGCCCGGCCCCCTGCTTGAGCGCGATCACCGCCCGGGGCACCTGGTAATCCATGAAGGCGTTGCCGCCCGACCGGTTGATCTGCTCGATGCGGGCGGCGAGCACCGGGTCGTCCGGCGGGTTGAAGGGGAGCTTGTCGATCACCACCAGGGACAACGCCTCGCCCTTCACGTCCACGCCTTCCCAGAACGACTGGCTGCCCACGAGGATGGCGTGGGGCGTGTCGCGGAAGCGCTCGAGCAGCTCGTTCTTGCCGGCCGAGCCCTGCAGGACCACGGGCCAGTCGAGCCCCGAGCCGCGCAGCAGGTCGAGCAGCCGGGCATGGCCCAGGTCCATGGCACGCAAGCTCGTGAAGAGGAGGAAGGCGCGCCCCTGCGAGGCGCGCACCACGGGAAAGGCCGCGTCGATCACCGCCTCCGTGTAGCCGGCGCTGTTGGGCTCGGGCAGGCCCTCGGGCACGTAGAGCAGCGCCTGGTTGGCGAAATCGTAGGGGCTTTCCCAGAAGCGCGTCTGCGCCTGCGCGAGGCCGAGCTCGGCCTGGAAATGGCGGAAGTCGCCCCCGACGGAGAGCGTGGCGGAGGTGAAGATCCAGGCGCGATTCCCGCCGGCCACCTGGGCGGCGAAGATCGGTCCCACGTCGAGGGGCGTGCGGTTGAGCACCGCCGACTGCGCGTAGGCCTCGATCCAGCGGACGGCATCCACGGAGTCGCGGCTTCGCCAGGCGCCGACCGCCTCGCGGATCTCGGCGGCGCGCGCCTGGGCGTTGCGCAGCTCCTCCGCCCGCTCGGCCTGGCCCTCGAGGATCGCCGCGAGCTCGCCCAGCCGCTCATCCAGCCCATCGAGCGCCTTCGAGAGCGCGGCGTTGGCCTCGAACTGCGCGGCCGCGAAGCGCCCGGGCCCCGCTC
>JBGAOO010000391.1:0-2710 GCA_044221765.1 Usitatibacteraceae bacterium
CCCCGCCACCGGGCCACAAGCCCGTCCCGGTCGAGGTCCCCGGGGCCTCGAGAGCCCCCGCATCGACGGACCGCCGCACCAGACATGGACCCGCCCTCCCGACGAGGGTGCATCGCTGAAAGGAACTCGCAATGGAGATCGCCGCAGGGCTGCCTCGCGCCCAGGGCCTCTATGACCCCCGCCACGAGCACGATGCGTGCGGCGTGGGCTTCGTCGCGCACATCAAGGGCCGCAAGTCGCACGACATCGTCGAGAAGGGTCTCACGATCCTGAACAACCTCACGCACCGGGGCGCCACGGGGGCGGACCCGCTGCACGGCGACGGCGCGGGCATCCTGATGCAGATCCCCGACGGCTTCTTCCGCGAGGAGATGGCGCGCCAGGCGGTGAAGCTGCCCAAGGCAGGCGCCTACGGCGTGGGCATGGTGTTCCTGCCGCAGAACCCGGCCGCGCGCTCGGCGTGCGTGCGCGAGATCGAGCGCGCCATCGCCAACGAGGGCCAGGTGCTGCTCGGCTGGCGCGAGGTGCCCTGCGACCCCACCTCCCTGGGGCACACCGCCAAGAGCACGATGCCCGTGATCCGCCAGGTGTTCGTGGGCGCCGGCCGCGGCCAGCTCGACCGCGACGCCTTCGAGAGGAAGCTCTACATCATCCGCAAGGCCTCGGGCCACGCCATCCGCGCGCTCGGGCTCTCCAACGCGGGCCAGTTCTACGTGCCCTCGTTCTCGCACCGCACGATCGTCTACAAGGGCATGCTGCTCGCGCACCAGGTGGGCGAGTTCTTCACCGACCTGCACGACAAGCGCTTCGTCTCGGCCGTCGCGCTCGCGCACCAGCGCTTCTCGACCAACACCTTCCCCACCTGGGACCTGGCGCACCCCTTCCGCTTCATCGCGCACAACGGCGAGATCAACACGCTGCAGGGCAACCTCAACTGGATCCGCTCGCGCCAGGCCACGATCCACTCCAAGCTGCTCGGCCCGGACCTGGACAAGATCTGGCCCCTCATCTACGAGGGCCAGTCCGACTCGGCCTCGTTCGACAACGCGCTGGAGCTCCTGGTCATGGGCGGCTACCCGATCGCCCACGCGATGATGCTCATGATCCCCGAGGCCTGGGCCGGCAATCCCCTCATGGACGCCAAGCGCCGCGCCTTCTACGAGTACAACGCGGCCCTCATGGAGCCCTGGGACGGCCCGGCGGCCGTCGCGTTCACCGACGGCAAGTTCATCGGCGCCACGCTCGACCGCAACGGCCTGCGCCCGGCGCGCTACTTCATCACCGACGACGACCTCATCGTGATGTCCTCGGAGATGGGCGTGCTCGACATCCCGCAGTCGAAGATCGTGAAGAAGTGGCGCCTGCAGCCGGGCAAGATGCTGCTGGTGGACATCGAGCACGGGCGCATCGTCTCGGACGACGAGTTGAAGCGCGACCTGGCCGCCCAGCGCCCCTACCAGGACTGGCTCGACCGCACGCAGATGCGCCTGGAGGACCTGCCCTCGCCCGGCGAGGTCCCCACGCCCGACCGCGACAAGCTCCTGGACCGCCAGCAGGCCTTCGGCTACACCCAGGAAGACCTGAAGATGCTCATGACGCCCATGGCCGTCGCGGGCGAGGAGCCCGTGGGCTCCATGGGCGATGACGCGCCGGTGGCGGTGCTCTCGAACCGCGCGCGCCCCCTGTACGCGTACTTCCGCCAGCTCTTCGCGCAGGTGACCAACCCGCCGATCGACCCGATCCGCGAGCAGCTCGTGATGTCGCTCGTGTCGTTCATCGGCCCGCGCCCGAACCTGCTCTCGCCCGACTCCACCGAGCCGGTGATGCGCCTGGAGGTCTCCCAACCCATCCTCACCTTCGAGGACATGGAGAAGCTGCGCCGCGCGAGCGAGTTCACGAACGGCCACTTCGTGAGCGAGATCCTGTCGATGTGCTACCCGAGCGAGTGGGGCGCCGACGGCATGGAGCCCGCGCTCGCCCGCCTGTGCGCGGACGCCGAGGACGCGGTGAAGAAGGGCGTCAACATCATCATCCTCACCGACCGCGACCTGTCCGCGGAGCTGGTCGCCATCCCCGCCCTGCTCGGCACGGCCGCGGTGCACCACCACCTGGTGCGCGCGGGCCTGCGCACGCGCTGCGGGCTGGTCGTGGAGACCGGCAGCGCGCGCGAGGTGCAGCATTTCGCCTGCCTGGCCGGCTACGGGGCCGAGGCGATCCACCCGAACCTCGCCTTCGCCACGCTCTTCGACATCAAGGACGGCCTGGCGCAGAAGCTCGACGACAAGGAGCTGGTGAAGCGCTACATCAAGGCGGTGGGCAAGGGCCTGCTCAAGGTGATGTCCAAGATGGGCATCTCCACCTACCAGTCCTACTGCGGCGCGCAGATCTTCGAGGCCGTGGGCCTCGAGACGAGGTTCGTCGAGAAGTACTTCACCGGCACGCCCTCGGCGGTGGAAGGGATCGGCCTGAAGGAGCTCGCCGAGGAAACCGTCCGCCTGCACCGCCAGGCCTACTCGAACGCCCCGCTCTACCGCGACCGGCTCGACCCGGGCGGGGACTACGCCTACCGCATCCGCGGCGAGGCGCACATGTGGACGCCGGACACGATCGCGAAGCTGCAGCACGCCACGCGCTCGGGCAGCGCCGCGACGTACCGGGAATACTCGAAGCTCATCAACGACCAGGGCGAGCGCCTGATGACACTGCGCGG
>JBGAOO010000030.1:0-22106 GCA_044221765.1 Usitatibacteraceae bacterium
GCGAGACGCCCTCCAGGAAGAACATCGGCACGAACACGATGCAGATGCACAGCAGCGAGACGAAGGCCGGCGTCACGATCTGCCGCGCCCCGTCCATGATGGCCGGCTCCACGGCCTTGCCCTGCTCGAGGTGCCAGTTGATGTTCTCGATGGTGACGGTGGCGTCGTCCACCAGGATGCCCACGGCGAGCGCGAGGCCCCCGAGCGTCATGATGTTGAGCGTCTCGCCCATCGCCGAGAGCGCGATGATCGAGCCCAGCACCGAGAGCGGGATGGAGATCGCGATGATGAGGGTGGAGCGCCAGCTGCCCAGGAAGAGCAGGATCATGAGGCTGGTGAGCACCGTCGCGATGGCCCCTTCCACCGCCACGCCGGTGATGGCCGCGCGCACGAAGAGCGACTGGTCGTTCAGGGGCGTCACCCGCAGCGCCTCGGGGAAGGAGCCGCGGATCTGCCCGAGCTTCGCCCGGATGCCGTCCACGATGGCGAGCGTGGAGGTGGTGCCGTTCTTGAGCACCGACATCACCACCGAGCGGCTGCCGTCCACGTGCACCACGTTGGTCTGCGGGCCGCTGCCGTCGCGCACGTTGGCGATGTCCTTCATGAGGATCGTCGCCCCGTTCACGGTGCGGATCGGGATCGCGCCCAGGTCCGCGATGGCCGCCGGCGCGTTGTTCAGCTGCAGCACGTACTCGAAGCTGCCGATCTTCTGCGTGCCCACCGGGATGATCACGTTCTGCGCGGCCAGGGCGTTCGCCACGTCCACGGCGGTGAGCCCGCGGGCCTGGAGCGCGGCCGGGTCCAGGTCCACCTGGATCTGCCGCTGCCGGCCGCCGTAGGGGAAGGGGATCGCCGCGCCGGGCACGGAGATGAGCGGGGTGCGCACGGTGGTGACGCCCAGGTCGAAGAGCTGCTGCTCCGACAGGCCCTGGCCGGAAAGCGCGAGCTGCAGGATCGGCACGGTGGCCGCGTTGTAGTTGAGGATGAGCGGCGGGGTGATGCCCGGGGGCATCTGCCGCACCACGACCTGCGAGATCGCGCTCACCTGCGCGTTGGCCACCGCGATGTTCACGCCCGGCTGGAAGTAGATCTTCACGATGCCGATGCCCGGGTAGCTCGTGGCCTCGATGCGCTCGATGTCGTTCACCGTCGTCGTGAGCGCGCGCTGGAACTGCGTGCTGATGCGCCCGGCCATCTCCTCCGGCGGCAGGCCCGTGTACTGCCAGGCCACCGCGATCACGGGGATGCGGATCTCGGGGAAGATGTCGGTGGGCGTGCGCAGGGCGGCGAGCGGCCCGATGAGCACGAGCAGCAGCGCCATCACCACGAAGGTGTAGGGCCGGTTGAGCGCGACGCGGACGATGTCTACGAGCACGCGGGCCTCCGGGGCGCTGCCTTCGCGCGGGCGGCGCCGCGGTCCGCGGTGCCGGGCACCGCCGCGTCGAGGTTGGCGTGGATGCGGTGCAGCGTCTTCAGGAGCCGGCTGGTGTCCTCTCCGCTCAGGCCGGCGAAGGCCTCGGCGCGCGCCAGGTCCGACAGGCGCCAGATCTCGCGCAGCAGCGGAGTGGCCGGCGCGAGCAGGTACAGCGTGCGCGCGCGCTTGTCCTGCGGGTCGGGGCGGCGCTCGAGCAGGCCGTCGGCGGCCATGCGCTCCACCGTGCGCCCGAGCGTCATCGGGTCGGTGTCGGTGAGGTAGGCGAGGCGCGCCTGGGAGATGCCCTCGTTGCGCGCCAGGTGCGCGAGCACGCGGCACTCCTCCAGCGTGAGCGGGAAATCCGCGGCGTGGCGCTCGAAGTTGCGCGCGAACAGGCGCGAGATGTCCTTGAGCAGGAAGCCGAAGGCGCGAAGCGACTGCATCGTGGGACCCATCCCCGGGGAAAGGCGATCCGGGATGGTATCACTTGATATGAATTCCGGCGCTCAGCCCGGCGGTTCCTGCACCCGCCACGAGCGGTACTCCGCCCAGAGCGCCATGACCTCGACGACCTGCTCGTCGTTCACCTCGCCGTTCTCCTGCCCGCGCATGAGCGACCAGACGTTGTGGTAGCGGCGCATCGCGGGCGACATGCGCGGCGAGACGTCGCTGCGGTAGAGGGTCCAGCCCTCGCCGGACTCGACCTCGTAGCCGCGGATGGTGCCCTCGTCTCGGCTGGAGAGGATGCAGCCGCCCGGCCCGATGCGCGTGTAGCGCTCGACGAGGTCCTTCACGCTCTCGCCGCCGGCGCCGGGTTCCTCGACGTGCAGGTAGCCCTGCTCCTGCTCGCCGGAGAAGTAGGTGACCTCGGCATCCCAGGGGCGCGTGTTCGCCTCGCGCTCGACGAGGGCGCTGATCTCGAGCGCCTGCGCCGGGGGCACGCCCAGCTGCCCGGCCCGCTCGCGCTGCGCCTCGCAGATCTCGCGCAGGACCCGGTAGTCGCCCCGGCCGCGGTAGGACACGGAGACGACGTCGCGCTCGCGAAGCAGCTGCGCGAGCTTCGCGTAGAAGGCCGGCGTGTGCGCGGGCTCGCCCGGGGCCATCGCGCGGCCCGCGGCGATCGCCTCGTCCCGCGCCAGGAAAGCATAGGGATGCGTGTCCGCGGCGAAGCACGCCATCTCGTGGCGCACGAGGCTGCCCGCCTCGGCGAGGCCCGCCCGCGCGACCTCGAGGGCGGCGAGCAGCTCGCGCGCCCAGGCGCGCACGAGCTCGCCGTCGCGGGCGAGGATCCACGCCTCGTCCTCCGGCTCGGTGTCGTCCCAGGCCCAGCGGAAGAGGCCGTCGAAGGCGCGGAACGGCACGGTGCCCGCGGGCGCGGCCTGCGCCTGCCCTTCCGCGGCCATCGCCTGCGCGAGCCGCTCGGCCACCGGCGGCGGCAAGTGCGCGGGCCTCGCCAGGACGTAGTCCCACAGGTCCCCCGGCCGCCCGATGAGCAGCAGCTCGTGGACGCGGTGGGCCTCGCGGGCGTCCTCCAGCAGCCGCGCGAGCGGCGCCGCCTCCAGCGTGACGGCGAAGGGATGCGCCTGCCCGCCCCGGTTCACGGGGCCGAGGTCCAGGTCGAGGGAAAGCGTGCTGCCGGGAATCGTCATGCGGGGCTCCTGCCGCCGGGCTTTCCCGGATGCTAACGCAGTGCGCGCAAGGGCGCTTCGCCGCGCGGGCCGCGCTAGCGCGCGAGCTTCCCCTCGAGCAGCGCCTTCACCGCGGGCCACTCGTGGTCGAGGATGCTGTAGAGCACGGAATTGCGCTTGCGGCCGCCGGGCATGATCCGCTCGTGTCGGATGATCCCTTCCTGCACGGCGCCCAGGCGCAGGATCGCCGCGCGCGAGGCCTCGTTCAGCTCGTCCGTCGTGAACTGGACGCGCAAGCAGCCCATCGTCTCGAAGGCGTGCGCGAGCAGGAGCAGCTTCGACTCGGTGTTCACGCGCGTGCGCTGCGCCGAGGCGCCCAGCCAGGTGTGGCCGATCTCCAGCTTGCGGTTGGCGAGGTCGATCCCCCACAGCCGCGTGCAGCCGACCACGCGCCCGGTGTCGCGCCGGCGGATCACGAAGGGCAGGGCGGTGCCCTCCTCGCGCCAGCGCAGGGCCGTGGCGAGGTAGGCCGCGATCGTGTCCGGGCCGGGAACGACCGTCACCGTCAGGTTCCAGAGCTCGCCGTCGGCCGCGGCCTCCAGGAGCGCCCGCTCGTGGTCGGCGCGCAGCGGCAGCAGCTCCACGTCCCGGCCGGCGAGGGTCGTGTCCGCGAGGACCTGCCGCGCCACGCTCACGGGTTCGCGCTCCCGCCGGGCGGCCTCTCGTGCCGGCGCGAGTACCACATCTCCAGCCCCTCGCGCTGCTTCACGGCCCGCGTGCCGCGCATCGCCAGGCGCGCGAGGACCGCGAGCGTCTCGCGCGGCGAGTGCGTGCGCAGCTTGCGTCCCGAGGTGAGGACCGATTCGCGCAGCACGACGAAGCGGCCCTGGCGACCGAGGGCGCGGCTCATGACGATCTCCTCGGCGGCGAAATACGCCTCGTCGAAGCCGCCGACCGCGTGGAAGGCCTCGCGGCGGCAGAAGAGGTAGCAGCCGGCGGCCATCCGCGTGGCGCGGAAGGAGACGGTGAGCAGTTGCAGCAGGACGCGCGCGTACAGCGGCACGGCGCCGTCGAAGCGCACGGCCGCGCCGCCGCCCACCGCGCCCTCGCGCACCGCGCGCACCGTGGCGCGCACCAGGGCCGCGTCCACGATCGTGTCCGCGTCCACGAAGACGAAGATCTCGCCGAGCGCCTCTCGCGCGCCCGCGTTGCGCGCCGCGGCGATCTGCCGGCAGGCGGCGCCCACCACGCGCGCGCCGCCTTCGCGCGCGATGTGCGCGGTGCGGTCGGTCGAGGCGTCGTCGACCACGACCAGCTCGTAGGGCTCGCCCGCCTCCCGGCCCGCGGCATGCAGGGCCTCGAGCGTCGCCCCGATCAGGGGCTCCTCGTCGTGGGCCGGGACGATGAACGAGATCACGCGTGCGAGAACATCGGCTGGCCCGGGACCTCCATCCGCGCCACGAGCACGCTGCCGGTCTCGGACTCGGTGATGTAGAGGTCGCGGTTGTCCTTCCCGCCGAAGGCCACGTTCGTCGTCATGTGGCCCGCGCAGGACACGATGCGCGCCAGCGGCTCCCCGCGCGGGGAGAACATCCACACGCAGCCCATCCCCGCGTGCGCCACGAGAAGGTTGCCCTGCTCGTCGACGGCCATGCCGTCCGGCCCCGAGCCGCCCGACATCTGGATGAAGTTGCCCACGCGCGTGAGGCCGCCGTCGGGCAGCACCATGGCGCGCCAGACGCAGTTGCCGCGCGTGGCCGCCACGTAGAGGAACGTCCCGGCGGGATTCAGGACGATGCCGTTGGGGCTGGGCACCGTGTCGAGGAGGCATTCGAGCTGCCCGCCCGCGCGCAGCCGGTACACGCGGCCGGTCGGGTCCTGCAGGCCCGTCTGCCCCTGGTCCGTGAAGTACAGGTCGCCGTCCTTCGCGAAGAAGAGGTCGTTCGGGCCCTTGAAGCGCTCGGTGCGGTAGCGCGCGGCCACCGGCGCGAGCGTGCCCTTCGCGGGGTCGAGCAGCAGGATGCCGTGCTTGTGGTCGGCGACGAAGAGGCGCCCGTCGCGGTGGATCTTCAGGCCGTTGGGCTCGCCGTCGCTCTCGGCCACGATCGACACCTCGCCCCGCGGGCTCACGCGGTAGTAGCAGCCGAACGCGATGTCCACCAGGAAGAGGTTGCCCTCGCGGTCGAAGGACGGGCCCTCGATGAAGCAGTCGGTGGCCTTCGTGCCCTTGCCGGCGGCGAGGCGTTCATCGGAAAGCTGGCCCGGCCGGCGCAGCCGGTCGGGGATGCGCGCGAAGACTTCCGTCTTCACGAGGGGGGGAGAAGCGAACAAGCGGGCCTCCAGTCGGGCCGGCCTCGCGCGCCGGCCCGCGATCGTCAGATGGGAATCTCCACGTCCAGCAGCAGCGCGTGCTGCTGGGCGCCGTACACGTCGGTGTCGCCCACCGCGCCCGAGGCGATGCGCCGCGGGATGGTGGCCTTGAAGGCGAGGGCGGGCGGGTACACGGTGAAGAGCACCTCGCTTTCCTTCACGCCGTAGAGCCTCGCGACGAGGGCCGCGCCGATCACCCCGGTGGCGCGCACCTTCTCGAAGGTCTCGAGGTCGTTGAACATGATGTCGAGGGTGAGCTCGAAGGGCCCGGCGTTCTTGCTCTTGCAGGCCTTCGCGATGTCCCGGATCTTCGGCATGGGCGGCTCCCCTAGAGCGTCTCGTAGTCGATCGGGAACATCGCCGTGGGCGAGTCCGTCTCCACCACGTGCTGCATCGTGAACCTGTAGATGGCGCCGCGCTCGATGTCCGAGGGCGAGAACGGGAAGGCCATGTTGCCCTCGCGGCACAGGCGCCCCGGGAAGTCGCTGTGCAGGAGCGTCACGCGCACCAGGCCGATGGCGGCGTTGGCGATCTCCTGCGACTGCGCGACCACCTCCGCCAGGATGCCGATCTCGTGGGACACGCGGTCCTTCATCGGCTCCCATTCGCCCATCACGCCGTCCTTGCCGTAGAGGCGGAAGACGATCTCGTAGCGGTCCCTCGCGATGCCGAGCGCGGCGATCTTCGTGTGCGAGGCGGCCGTGACGCCCGCGATGAAGGAATCGAGCTGCCCGATGAGGCCGGGGTCGCGCGTGCCGGCGAAGGTGAAGGCGCTGTAGCCGGCCTTCTCCACCGCCTCCAGCTTGATCGTGTGTGGCGCCGGGATCCACCGCATGCCCGAGATGCGCACGCGCCGGTCCGTGAGCACCTCCATCACGCACGCGCTCGTGTCGAGCGTGCCGCCCGGCTCGCGCAGCGTGATGGGGCTCGAGTTCTCGTGCAGCATCTGCACGCCGATGGACAGCGGCGTGCAGCGCAGCTCCGGGTTGGCCGGCTCCGCCTCCACGCAATCGTCGCGCACGGTGACCACCAGGCAGTCGTGCTTCTTGGGGATGGCGGCGTTGCAGGCGCACTCCAGGAGCTTGCCCGCGAACCACGCCGGCGCCGGGGCGATGCCGTGGTGGGTGGCGAGCGCGACCCACGGCGACGGATCGGTGCCTCGCCCGGCGAGGATCACCTGCGCGCCGGCCGCGAGCGCCTCGCGGTGCGGCTCCGGCCCCATCATGCCGACGAGGCGCTCGGCGCGGTCGATGGTGGCCTCCTCGAGCGGCCCCGCGGCGCCCAGCGGGTGGATGCGGCCCGCGGCGAGCGATCGCCTGAGGAAGCCCTTGTCCTGCTCCGAGTGGATGAGCGCCAGGCGGAAGTGCAGGCCGTCCTCCTTCGCGATCTCGCGCACCAGCGCGGCGGTCGCCTGCAGGTGCGGCTCGCCCCCCGCCCCGCCCGCCGTGCCGATCATCATCGGGATGCCCGCGCCGATCGCCTCGCGCAGCAGCAGCCGCAGGTCGCGCTTCATCACGAACGCCGGCACGAGCGTCTTGCCCGAGCCGAGATAGTGCGGGCCGGGGTCGGAGCTGCCGCCGTCCACGCCGATCATGTGCGGCTTCGACTGCATGGCCGCGACGAGCGAGGCCTCCGGGAAGCCGTAGCCCAGGATCCCGCTCGCCGACACCATGCGCACTTCGTTGGTCATGGCCCGCGTCCCCTACTTGAGCGTGATGTTCCCGCGCTTGATGATGCCCGCCCACTTCTCGTGCTCGGCCTTCACGAAGTCGCCGAAGGCCTTCGGGTCGGAGCCGATGGGCTCCACGCCCATGTTGTCGAACTTCTGCACGAGGCCCGGGTCCTTGAGGACCGCCGCGAGGTCCGCGGAGATCCTCTGCGCCAGGGCGTCGGGCACGCCGGCGGGGGCGAACATGCCGTACCAGAGCTCGACGGTGAAGCCCTTCACGGTGTCCGAGAGCAGCGGCACGTTCGGGAGCGCCTTCGAGCGCGCGCGGCCGGTGGTGGCGAGCGCCTTCACGCGGCCGCCCTGCACCATCGGCAGCCCCACCGGCAGGCCCGGGAAGTACGCGTCCACGAGGCCGCCCACCAGGTCCGCCATCGCCTGCTGCCCGCCCTTGTAGGGCACGTGGACCATGTCGATGCCGGTGAGCGCCTTGAGGAGCTCCCCCGCCATGTGGTCGGAGTTGCCCGTGCCGGCGGAGGAGAAGTTCAGCTTGCCCGGGTTCGCCTTCGCGTACGCGATGAACTCGGTGACGCTGTTCACCGGCAGGTCGTTCTTCACGGCGAGGATGTGCGGCATCGCCGAGACCTGCCCCACGGGCCGCAGGTCCTTGAACGGGTCGTAGTTGAGCTTGGGGTAGAGCGCCGGGCTGATGGCGATCGCGCTCGTGGTGACCAGGAGCGTGTAGCCGTCGGGCGCGGCCTTGGAGACGTGCTCGGCCGCGATGTTGGCGCCCGCGCCGGGCCGGTTGTCGACGAGGACGGGCTGGCCCCACTTGTCGCGCAGCCGCTCGGCCACCAGGCGCGTGAGCGTGTCGATGCTGCTGCCCGGCGCGAAGCCGATGGAGATGGTGACGGGCTTCGTCGGGAAGGCCTGCGCGTGCGCGCCGCCGGCGAAGGCGATCGCGGCGGCGGCCAGGATGAGCTTGAGCGGTTTCATGGTTCTTCCTCCGGGTTGCTGTCGTTGTTCGTCGCTAGCGCTCGAGCGAGTCGGGCGCGAAGCCGGCGAGGCCGGCCTTGGTGGCGAGGCGCGAGAGGTCCGCCAGCGTGTCTTCGGGCAGCACGAGGCCGTCCCGGCGGTTGCTTTCATCGCGGCGCGCCTCGAGCTCGCCGGGGTAGAAGATGCCCTCGTGCCCCGGCGCGACCGGCACGCTCTTCAGCTTGGCGATGTACGCCTCCATGCGCGCGTCGAACTGCTCGCGCGGCTGGAAGCGCGTCACGTCGAAGGCGGCGAAGAAGTGCCCCGCGCGGCTCGGGTTCACCGGGTCGTAGGGGCCGTGCACGCCGTCGAGGAAGCCGCTGCCCGAGAGCACGCCGGCGAGCATGTCGACGATGACGCCGATGGCGTAGCCCTTGTGCCCGGCCATGGGCAGGATGTAGCCCTCGAGGGCGGCGGCGGGGTCGGTGGTCGGGTTGCCGTGCTTGTCCAGGGCCCAGGTCTCGGGGATCTGCTCGTGCCGCTGGCGCGCGAGGTACACCTTGCCGCGCGCGACGCCGGAGACCGCGATGTCCATCACCATCGGCGCATGGCGGCCGGCCGGCGCGGCGACGGACCACGGATTCGTGCCGATCAGCTTGCCCAGGCCTCCCCACGGCGGCATGTTCGGCCCGCCGTTCGTGGCGAGCAGCGCGACGCAGCCTTGCCTCGCGATCATCCCCGTGTAGTACATGCACGTGCCGAAGTGGCCGGAGTTGCGCACGGACACCACGCCGACGCCGTGCAGCTTCGCGCGGCGCACGGCCTCGTCGGCCGCATGCCTCGCGATGACCTGCCCCACGCCGTCGTGGCCGTCGATCACGGCGATGGCGCCGGCGTCGACCACCGTCTCGGTCGCGGTCGCGGCCTTCATCGCGCCGGTGAGGAGCTTGTCGTAGTACCAGCTCGTGCGCATCACGCCGTGGGACTGGTGGCCCCACAGGTCCGCCTGCACGAGCGTGTCGGCGAGGAAATCGGCCTCTTCCGCGGGTACGCCCGCGCTGCGGTAGATGGCGCCCACCAGGGCGGCGAGCCGCTCCGGGCACAGGCGCCGGCCCGCCTCTGTCGCGGCAATCATGGCGCCCCCTAGTCGACCTTGATCTTGTTCTCCTCGACGAATTTCTGCCAGGAGACCAGTTCGGCGCGGAACATCCGGTCGAACTTCTCGGGCGAGAGCTCGCGCGGCTCGAAGCCGTCGGAAGCGAGCTTGTCCACGAAGGCCGGCTGCGCCATCGCGCGGCTGATGGACTGGTAGAGCCGGTCCACCAGGGGACGGGGCGTGCCGGGCGGGGCGAACACGCCGAACCAGTTCACCAGGTCGTAGCCGGGCAGCGTCTCGCCGATGGACGGCACCTCGGGCAGCTGCGGGATGCGCTTGGCGCCGGAGGTGGCGATCGCCACGAGCTTGCCGCCCTTCACGTGCGGGATGAGGCCGGGCGCGGTGCCGAAGGAGGCGTGGATCTGGCCGCCGAGCAGGTCGGCGAGCGCGTTGCCGCTGCCCTTGTAGTGCACCTTCGTCACGCTGATGCCCGCGCTCTTCTCCATGAGCTCGACGGCCAGGTGCGAGAGCTGCCCGGCGCCGGCGGTGGCGATGGTGAGCTTGCCCGGGTTCGCCTTGCCGTAGGCGATCATCTCCCGGAAGTTCCTGAAGGGCGCGGAGGGATGCGCGGCGAGCAGCTGCGGCGCGGCCGAGAGCAGGGCCACCGGCGTGAGCTTCGCCGTGTCGTAGGGCAGCTTGTACAGCCACGGGTTGCTGGTGATGGCGCCGTTCGCGACGAGCAGCGTGTAGCCGTCGGGCGCCGACTTGAACACGAGGTCCGTGCCGATGATGCCGGAGGCGCCGGGCTTGTTCTCGACGATCACGGAGGTCTTGAGGTCGCCCGACATCTTCTCGGCGAGCAGGCGCGTGATGGCGTCCGAGCCGCCGCCGGGGGCGAAGGGCACGACGATGCGGATGGTCTTGCTGGGGTAGTCCTGGGCCGCGGCGGTGGCCGGCACGAGGGCCAGGGCGGGACCGATCGCCATGGCGGCGAGCAACTTGTTCACGATTTCTCTCTCCGGGTGGTTCCTGCGGGCGCGCGGGCGGTTGCCGCGGCGCCTGCCGAGACCGTACCACGAAGCGCGGGGTGCCGAGTGAGGGCGCCGGGGTACGGACGCCTTACCGCCCGCGCGCGTCGCCCCGATCGTCTTCCCAGTCCTTCCAGTCGACCGCGTGGGCCTCGAGATAGCCGCTCACCGCCGCGCCCACGGTGGGGAAGAACCGCGCGGGACCGAAGCGCGAGAGCAGGCCGAAGCGCGCGAGCTTGTCCTTCACCGGCCCCTTCATCTCGGCGAAGCACAGCTCGATGCCGGCCGCGGACAGCGTCTCGTGCAGCTCGGCGAGCACGTCGGCGGCGGTCACGTCCACGCTCGTCACGGGCTCGGCGGCGACCACGAGCCGGCGCACGGGCGTGGGCGAGCGCGCGATCACCTCGAGAGCGCGCTCCTGGAAGAGCTCGGCGTTGGCGAAGAAGAGCGGCGCGTCCCAGCGCAGCAGCACGAGCCCGGGCACCAGGCGCGCCTCCGGATGGCGCTCGACGTCGTGGTAGCCCTTGATGCCGTCGACGCGGCCGAGCACGGCCGAGTGCGGGCGCCAGGCGTCCCAGAGGAACTCGATGACGGCGATCACGATCGCGAGGCCGATGCCCTCGATCGCGCCCAGGAGCGCCACGCCCGCCAGGCAGCCGATCGACAGCCAGAATTCCCACTGCTGGACGCGGTAGATGCGGCGCAGGTCCGCGACCTCGATGATCCCCAGGGCCGAGGCGATCACCACGGCGGCGAGCGCGGGCGCGGGCAGCCAGTGCAGCAGGTCCGGCGCGGCGATGAGGAGCGTCGCGACGCAGGCGGCGCCCACCACGCAGGCGATCTGCGTGCGCGCGCCGGCGGCCTCGGCCACGGGGGTGCGCGAGGCGCTCGAGCTCACCGGGAAGCCCTGGAAGAGCCCGCAGGCGAGGTTGGCCGCGCCCAGGCCCACCATCTCCCGGTTGGGGTCGACGCGGATGCCCGTCTTCGCGGCGTACGCCCGCGAGAGCACGTTGGTGTCGGCGAAGGACACGAGCGCGATCGCGAGGCCGCCGACCAGCACCGGCATGACGTCATCGAGCGCGACCGGCGGGAAGGCGAGGTCCGGCAGTCCCTGCGGCAGCGTGCCGAGCACGACGATGCCGGCCCGGGCCTCGAGGTCCAGGGCGCCGACGAGGACGGTGGCCGCCGTGACCGCGAGGAGCACGATGGGCAGGCGCTTGAAGCGCTTGAGCAGCAGGATCGCCACGAGCGTGCCCGTGCCGATCGCGAGCGCGACCGCGTTCGTGCGGCCCTCGAGCAGCGCCTCCACGAAGGCCCAGCCCTTGCCCAGCAGGTCGCTCGAGTTCACCTTGAAGCCGAAGAGCGCGGGCAGCTGGCTCACCAGCACCGTGAGCGCGACCCCGTTCATGTACCCGTAGCGGATCGGCTTGGACAGCAGCTCCGTCACGAAGCCCAGGCGCGCCGCGCCGGCGAGGATGCACAGCAGGCCCGAGACGATCGCGAGCAGCGAGGCGATGGCGATCGCGCGGCCCGGGTCGCCCGCCGAGAGCGGCAGCACCACCGCGAGGATGAGCGCGGCGAGCGAGGAATCGGGGCCGAACACGAGGTGCCGGCTCGGGCCGAAGCAGGCGTAGGCGAGGAGGGCGAACACCGTCGTGTACAGCCCGTAGATCCCGGGCACGCCCGAGGCCACGGCATAGGCGATGCCCACCGGGATGAGCACGGTGGTGAGCACGAGCCCGGCGGCCAGGTCGTGCTTGAGCCAGGCGGCCTGGTAGGTGCGGATCACCGCGAGGCCCGGCACCCAGCTCCGCCAGCCGCGTTCCTCGGCCTTCGCGGGCGCGATCGTTCGCACGGTGGCGTTCATGGCGGCCCGCGCCTGACCTGTCCGGGCCGTGCATTGCGTTCACTCCATCGGGAACGCATTGCGCGCCGGGCTTTCCGGCGCCCACGCTGCGGTTTCGACAGGGAGACCATCATGCAAGAGTACCCGGGCCGGAAAGCACGCCGCTTGGCCGGCATCAAGGGAAGTGCCCGGCGGGCGCGTCCTACGCGGCCAGGGGCGTGCCCGCCTCCACCCGGAAGACGCTCACCGAGCGCGCGAGGCGCCGGGCCTGCTCCTCCAGGGACTGGGCCGCGGCGGCCGCCTCCTCGACCAGGCCCGCGTTCGCCTGCGTGACCTGGTCCATCTGCTTCACCGCCTCGTTCACCTGGGCGATGCCGTCGCCCTGGGCGCGCGAGTCCGCCGCGATCGCCTGCACGATCCCGGTCACGCGGTTCACGGCCGAGACGATGCCTTCCATGGTCTGTCCGGCGCGGCCCACGAGCTGCGTGCCGTCCTCGACCGTGCGCACCGATTCGTCGATGAGCCCCTTGATCTCGCTGGCGGCCGCGGCGCTGCGCGTGGCGAGGTTGCGCACCTCGCTCGCGACGACCGCGAAGCCGCGGCCCTGTTCCCCGGCGCGCGCGGCTTCCACCGCCGCGTTGAGCGCGAGGATGTTCGTCTGGAACGCGATCCCGTCGATCACGCCGATGATGTCGCGGATCTTCCGCGACGAGACGTTGATGGCGGACATCGTCTCGACCACCTCGCGCACGACCTGCCCGCCCTCGGTCGCCACCCCGCTCGCCTGGCTCGCGAGCGCATTGGCCTGCTCCGCGTTGGCCGTGTTGCCGGTCACCGTGTCGGTGAGCGTGTGCATGCTGGCGGCAGTCTCCTCCAGGCTCGCGGCCTGCTCCTCGGTGCGCTGGGAGAGGTCCAGGTTGCCGGCGGCGATCTGCGCGGTGCCGGTGGAGATGCTGTCGGTCGCCTGCTGGATCTCGCCGACGGTGCGCCGCAGCCGCTCCTGCATCTCCCGCATCGCGGCGAGCAGGCTCGTGCCGTCGCCCGGGCGCAGGTCGATGGGCGTCACCAGGTCGCCGGCGGCCACGCGGCGCACGGCCTCGGCGGCATAGGCGGGCTCCCCGCCCAGCTGGGCCACGATGCGCCGGCCGGTGAGGACCACGAGGGCGAAGACGAGCGAGGCGAGCGCGAGGGCGACGGCCGCGAAGGCGGCGAGCTTCCGGAGGAAGGCCGCCTCGACGTCGTCCATGTAGAGGCCGGTGCCGACCACCCACTGCCAGTCGGGCACGCCCAGCACGTAGGCCTTCTTGCTCACGGCCTCCGTCTCCTTGGGGCGGGGGAAGTAGTAGTCGACGAATCCGCCGCCGGCCTTCCCGGCCGCCGTGATGTCGCGGATGAAGCGGTTGCCGCGCTTGTCGACGGCGTCGATCATCGCGGTGCCCTCCTTCTGCGGCGCGGTGGGCAGCAGGACGTTCACGCCCTCGAAGGTGTAGATGAAGAAGTACTCGCGCTCCTGGTAGCGGACGTTGCGCAGCGCCTCCTTCGCCCGCGCCTGGGCCTCGGGGCGCGCGAGCTTGCCCTGCTTCTCGAGCTCGACGTAATGCGCGATGCCCGACTGCGCCGACTCGACCATGGACCGCAGCAGCACGGCGCGCTCCTCGTGGCTTGCCTGGCGCTGCGACCAGACGCCGTAGGCGCCGACGGAGAGCATGCCCGCGAGCGCGGCCGCGGCAAGGAGCATGAGGCGGTGTTTCAGCGACAGCGGGCGCGACACGATCTTCCTCGCTTTCCGGAAACGGGTGGGGGCAGGAACCACGGGCCGGGGCGCACGCCCGGCGGGGGCGAGGCGCGCCGGCGGCGGACGGACCGTGATGGTTGGGTTACGGCACGGGTCGGCACTTCCTGAAGCGCGCGGGAAGGTGACCGGCGCGCGGCGTGCGGCGCAACGGGCCGCGACCCTGTAGCATTCGGGTATTCGAAGTCGCGGGCGCCCCTGCCCCGGCGCCCCTCCTGCCCGTCATGATTTCCACTCGCTTCTTCCGCGCCCCTCTCCACGAGAACGCAGACCCCGCCCAGCGCGTGCTGGGCGTCGCCGAACTGGCTCCCGATTCCGCGGAACTCGCGCGCCTGCTGGCGGGGGATCCGGCGCCCGAGGTGCGCGCCGCCGCCGCCCGCCGCACGGGCAGCCTGCCGGCGCTCAAGTCCGCCTGGAACGCCGAGGCCGACCCGGCGGTGCGCGAGGCGCTCGCCGAGGCGCTCGCCACCGTCGTGGCCGAGACGCCGGACGAGGCCGCCGCGGGCGGCCTGCTCGCCGCCGACAATTGCACCGATGCGGTGCGCGCGGCCGTGGCCTTGAAAGCGACCGAGGGCGCGCGCCGGGCCCTCGCCATCGGTGCGATCCACGACGAGGCCGTGCTGGTGGACCTCGCCCTCACCGCCGGCCACGCGGAAACGCGCCTGGCCGCCGCCGAGCGCGTGCACACCCCCGAATCGCTGCGCCGCCTGGCCGAGGGCGCGAGCGGCAAGGACCGCGGCGTCACCCGCCTGGCGCAGAAGCGCCTGGACGCGATGAAGGACCGTGCCGCCCAGGAAGCCGAGGCGGACGACATCCTTTCGCAACTGGAATCGCTCGCGACCACGCCCGGCCCGGTGCTCACGGCCGTCGTGGCGCTCAACCGCCGCTGGCAGGCGCTCGACATGGCGGCGGACGCGGCGCGCCTCGCGCGCGTGGACGCGGCCCGGACGGCCCTGCACGCGCGCTTCGAGCGCGAGCAGGCCGAGCAGCTCGCCAAGGCGCGCTTCGACCGCCGCGTGCGCGACTGGTCCGCGGCGCTGGTGCCGCCCGGCTCCGCCGAGGCGCTCGATGGCGAGCGGGCGCAGCTCGCCACCCTCACGGCCGAGGCGCAGGCGGCGAACGACGCCACCGCCCTCGAGATCCTGGCCGCCGCCGGCGCGCGCATCGAGCAGTGGGGCCGGGAGCGCGAGCTCGTGGCGAGCGCCGAGGCGCTCGTGATCGAGGCCGAGAAGCTCGCCGCCGACACCTCCATCGACGACGCCAACCTGCCCGCGCGCTGGCAGGGGCTCGACCGCGCCATCCGCACGCCCGACCTCTCGCGCCGCTTCGAGGCCGCGCTCATCGTCGTCGAGCAGCGACGCCTGGCGCAGGTCGCCCTCGCGCAGGAAGAGGCCGGCGCGGCGCGCCAGAAGGTGCATGCGCTCCTGCACACGGCCGAGGAGGCGCTCGCCGCCGGGCAGACGGCCGCCGCGCGCGTGGCCGCCGACGCGATCCGCGTCCTCAAGGCCTCCTCGGGCAACCTGCCCAAGCCCACCATCCAGCGCCTTTCGCGCGTGGTGCAGCAGCTGGGCGACCTCGAGCGCTGGGAGGCCTTCGGCCAGCACGAGGCGCGCGTGCGCCTGTGCGAACGGGCCGAGGCGCTCGCGGTGCCGGGCGGCGACCCGGCCAAGGTCGCCACGGAGGTGAAGAAGGTCCGCGACGAATGGAAGGCGCTCGACGCGCAGCACGCGGGCGTGCCCAAGTCGCTCTGGGAGCGCTTCGACGGCGCCTGCGAGCGGGCCTACGCGCCGGCCGCGCGCCACTTCGCCGAGCAGGCGCAGCTGCGCAAGGTCGCCCGCAAGGCGCGCGAGGAATACATCGAGAAGGCCTCGCTGGAAGCGCAGGCGCTGCTCGCCGCCGAGCCGCGCGACCTGCGCGCGCTCGAGAAGTGGCTGCGCGAGACGGACAGGCACTGGCGCGAAGGGGGCCTGGGCAGCGTCGACATGGGCATGTGGAAGAAGCTCGACGCGAAGATCAAGGAAGCGCTCGCCCCCGCCCGCCAGGCGCTCGGCGCGGCGCGCGACGAGGCGAAGACCGGCCGCCAGGCGCTCATCGACGAGGTGGTCGCGCTCGCGGAAAAGGCCATGGACCGCGACACGCCCTCGAAGGTGAAGGCCATCCAGCTGCGCTGGCAGGCCGAGGCGAAGGCGCACCCGATCGCGCAGCGCGACGAGCGCGTGCTCTGGGAGAAGTTCCGCGCCGCCTGCGACGCCGTGTTCAGCGTGCGCAGCGAGAAGCGCAAGGCCGAGGACGCGGTGAAGGGCGAGAGCCGCAAGGGCCTGGAGGAGCTGGTCGAGAAGGTCGAGCAGTTGGCCAAGGCGGGCGACAAGGGCGAGGGCGACATCCGCCGCGAGCTGCGCGAGGCCGAGGACCAGTGGCGCAAGCAGGCCGGCCGTCCCGATCCCTCGCTCCGCGGGGTCGAGGGGCGCTTCCGCAACGCGAAATCGAACGTCGAGGCGGCGCTCTTCGCGCGCGCCAAGGCGAAGGAGGCCGAGGTCTGGAAGACCTTCGCCGCCAAGGAAAGGCTCTGCGAGGCACTGGACGCGAAGGTCGCCGCCGGCGCCGCGGGCGAGGACGGCGCTTCCATCCGCGAGCAGTGGGATGCGCTGCCCGGCCTGCCCGGCGCGCAGGAGAAGAAGCTGCTCGCGCGGCGCGACGGCGCGCTCAAGGCGCTGGCCGATGCCGCCGCCGCGCCCGAGTACAAGGGCCGCATCGAGAAGGGCACCGAGGCGCGCACGCGCCTGCTGCTCGACCTGGAGATGGCCCTGGGCCTGGAGACGCCACCGGAATACCAGGCGCAGCGCCTGCAGCTGCAGGTGGCGCGCCTGCGCGAGCGCTTCCAGTCCGCCGCCGCCTCCGGCGCGGGGTCCAACGAGGAGCGCGTCATCGCCTGGGCCTCCCAGCCGGGCGTCGCCGATGCCCGCGACCGCGGCCGCTTCGAGCGCATCCTCGCCAAGCTCGGCCCCGCCCGCTAGATCCGAGGGGACAGACACCTTCGCGAGGTGTGGCGTCCGCGCCACAGTCGCGGGAGGCGTGCTTCCCCGTCGATTCCTACAATTGCTGCAGTGCGGTAAAATCGCGGCTTTGGGCGCAGCCAGGCGCCTTCCGGGAGAAGCGATGAAGAGAGCATTGGCAGCATTCGCCGTGGTTGCCGCGGCATCGGTGTCGGGCGAGGCGCTCGCGCAGCAGGCGTCCGAGGAAGTGAAGCGCGAGTGCCGCAACACCGCCAACACGGTCGCGCGCATGATCGAGAGCGCCAAGCGCCAGGGCCTCAAGGACCTCGAGCGCGGCGTGACCAAGCCCTCGAGCAACTGGGGCGAGCAGGTGGCCATGTACATGATCCAGTCCGCCTCGCGCTCGGACAGCCTCACGGAATCCGAACTCGCCTCGCTCGGCTATTCGTACTGCGTCGCCCGCCGCCCGGTGAACTGACGCGCCCGCCGGCGGCCAGCCTTCGGGCCGCCTTCGAGACGGGACGGCAAGCACCGTCCCGCCGTTCTCCCGCACCCCCCCGGAGGTCTCCATGCGACTTGCCACCCGCCTCGCCGCCGCCGCACTCACGCTCGCCTCCAGCTTCGCCTTCGCGCAGCCGGTCACCAAGATCATCGTCCCCGCGCCCGCGGGCGGCGGCACGGACGGCTTCTTCCGTCTCGTGGGCAAGGAGGCCGAGGCCTTCCTGAAGGGCCCGGTCATCGTCGCCAACGTGGGCGGGGCCGGCGGCACGATCGGCGTCGCGCAGATGGTCGCGGCGAAGCCCGACGGCTACACGCTCGCGGGCATCTGGAGCAGCCCGCTCACGGCGACGCCCCATTCGCTCAAGGCGACCTACACCCCGAACGACTACATCCCGGTGATCGAGCTGTCGCAATCGCCCTACGTGTTCTGCGTGGCGGCCGACTTCCCCGCGAAGGACGGGAAGGCGCTCATCGAGGAGCTGCGCAAGAACCCGGACAAGTACACCTACGGCAACGACGGCATCGGCGGCACCGGCCAGCTCGCCGCGCAGCGCATCTTCCGCGCGCTCAAGGTCTCGGTGCGCGACGTGCCCTTCAAGGGCGCGGGCGAGACGCTCACCAACTTCCTGGGCGGGCACGTCACGATCTATGTCGGCTCGATTTCGCCGATCATGCCCTCGGTGAAGGCGGGCAAGGCGCGCTGCGTGATGCTCACCTCCGCCGAGCGCACCAGCGCCTTCCCCGAGGCGCACGGGCTCAAGGACCTGGGCATCCCGGCCGAGGAGACCCTGCTCTGGCGCGCGATCCTCGCTCCGAAGGGCACGCCGCCGGAGGTGGTGAGGAAGCTCGAGGACGCCTTCGAGGCGGCGATGAAGACGCCGGCCACGCGGAAGTTCTGCGAGGACGCGGGCGAGCAGATCGTGATCCGCAAGGGCGCGGAGCTCAGGAAGATGCTCGACGCGGAATACGCGGCCCTGGGCGCCGTCGCGAAGTCGCTCAACCTCGCGCAATGACCGGCTTCGCCGACACCCACGCGCACGTCTTCACGCCGGCGCTGCCTTTCGTCACGCCGCGGCGCTACACGCCGGCATACAGCGCGACGATCGGGCAGTTCCTCGCGCACCTGGACGCGAGCGGCGTTCGGCACGGCCTGCTCGTGCAGCCGAGCTTCCTGGGCCACGACAACTCGCACATGCTCGAGGCCATGGCCCCGCACGCCGAGCGCCTTCGCGCGGTGGTGATGGTGGACCCGGCGGCCACCGGCGAGGCGCTCGATGCGCTCGGCGCGCAAGGGGCCATCGGCGTGCGCCTGAACCTCGCGGGCCTGCCCTTGCCCGACCTGCGCGCAGGCCCCTGGCCGCGCCTGCTGGACCTCATGCGCGAGCGTGACTGGCATCTCGAGCTGCACCGCGATGGCCGGGACCTGCCCGGCCTCATCGCCCCGGCCCTCGAGGCGGGCGTGCGCGTGTGCGTGGACCACTTCGGCCGCCCCGACCCGGCCGCGCCCCTGGAGGATGCCGGGTTCCGCTACCTGCAGTCCGTGGGCAAGTCCGGCCGCGTGTGGGTGAAGCTCTCGGGCGCCTACCGCAACGGCGGCCCCGCCCGAGGCGAGCAGGTGGCGATGCTCCTCGCCCCGCGCCTCGTCGATGCCTTCGGTCCCGAGCGGCTGCTGTGGGGCAGCGACTGGCCGCACACGCAGCACGAATCGCTCGTCGACCACGCGGGCACCTTCGCGGCGCTCGCGCGCTGGGTGACCTGCCCGGAGACGCGTGCGGCGATCCTCGCCCGTTCCGCCGCGCAGCTCTTCGCGCTCCAGCCCTCGCGCTAGCCGCCATGGATGCCGCCGTCGTCCCGTCGCTCTCCAGCTTCCCGCTGCCCGCCGGCGGCGAAGGCCGGTTCCACTCGGTGGCGCTGCTCGAGCGCGCGGGCCTGGGGCGCGTCTCGCGCCTGCCGCTGGGCCTGCGCGTGATCCTCGAATCCCTCGCGCGCAACGCGGACGGCGTGCGCGTGAGGTTCGAGGACGTGGCGGCGCTCGCCGCCTGGCAGGCCGACGGCCCGCGCGAGGGCGAGATCCCGTTCGTCGTCGCGCGCATCGTCGCGCCCGATTCCTCGGGCATCCCGCTGCTCGCCGACATCGCCGCCATGCGCGAGGCGGCGGCGGCGCTGGGCGTCGATCCCGCGCGCATCGAGCCGAGCGCGCGCCTGGACTTCATCGTCGACCACTCGGTGCAGGTCGACCATGCGCGCCGCCCGGACGCGCTGCGCCTGAACATGCAGCTCGAGGCCGTGCGCAACCGCGAGCGCTACGCCTTCATCAAGTGGGCCGCGGGCGCCTTCGGGGGCGTGACGGTCGTGCCGCCGGGCGCGGGCATCATCCACCAGGTGAACATGGAGCGCTGGGCCCCCGGCGTGCACGAGCAGGGCGGCGTGTACTTCCCCGACACGCTCGTGGGCGCCGACTCGCACACCGCGATGATCAACGGCCTGGGCGTGGTGGGCTGGGGCGTGGGCGGCATCGAGGCCGAGGCCGCGATGCTCGGCCAGCCCACGTACCTGCCGGTGCCGGACGTGATCGGCGTGGAGCTCACGGGGCGGCCGCGGCCCGGGGTCACCGCCACGGACCTGGTGCTCTCGCTCACGCAGTTCCTGCGCGAGGCGGGCGTGGTGAGCCAGTTCGTCGAGTTCTTCGGCGAGGGCGTCGAGGCGCTGTCGGCGCCCGACCGCGCGACGCTCGCCAACATGGCACCGGAGTACGGCGCGACGCTCGCCTACTTCCCGGTCGACGAGCAGACGCTCGCCTACTACCGGCACACCGGCCGCGGCGAGGCGCAGGTCGCGCTCCTGCGCGCGTACTTCCAGGCGCAGGGCTGGTTCGGCGTGCCCCGGCGCGGCGACATCGACTACACGCGCACGCTCGCGTTCGCGCTGGACGGCGTGGGGGCGAGCGTCGCCGGTCCCCGGCGCCCGCAGGACAGGCTCGATCTCGCCGCGTTGCCGGCGCAGATGGCGCGCCTTTACGGGGCGAGCCCCGAGGAGGGCGGCTTCGGCCGCGCGAAGCTCGAGCCGCCCTCGGGAGAACGCCTGGGCGACGGCAGCATCGTGCTCGCCGCGATCACCTCCTGCACCAACACGGCCAACCCCGGCGTGATGGTGACGGCGGGGCTGCTCGCTCGCAACGCCCTCGCGCGCGGCCTGTCCGTGCCGTCGCACATCAAGACCTCGCTCGCTCCGGGCTCGCGCGCCGTGCCCGAGTACCTGCGCCGCGCCGGCCTGCTCGAGCCGCTCGCGAAGCTCGGCTTCGAGCTCGCGGGCTTCGGGTGCACCACCTGCGTGGGCAACGCCGGGCCGCTCGAGGCCGCGCTCGAGCGGGACATCGTCACGCGCGGGCTGGTGGTGGCCGCCGTGCTCTCGGGCAACCGGAACTTCGAGGCGCGCATCCACCCCGCCATCCGCGCCAACTTCCTCATGAGCCCGCCGCTCGTGGTCGCCTTCGCGATCGCCGGCCGCGTGGACCTCGACCTCACGCGCGAGCCGCTGGGCACGGGCAGCGACGGGCGCCCGGTGATGCTCTCGGACCTCTGGCCCGGTCCCGCGGAGATCGCGCAGGCGATGAAGCACGCGCAGGACCCCGGCGTGTTCCACGCCGCCGGGCTCTCGGGCGAGGAGGACCGCGAGCTGTGGTCGGCGATCCCCTCGGCGACGGGCCCGCTCTTCGCCTGGGACGAGCGCTCCGACTACCTGCGCCGCCCGCCCTTCCTCGAGGGCATGACGCGCGAGGCCGCGCCGGTGAAGGCGGTGCGGGGGGCGCGCGCGCTGCTCATCCTGGGCGACTCGGTGACCACCGACCACATCAGCCCCGGCGGCGCCTTCGCGCCCGACTCGCCCGCGGGCCGCTTCCTGCGCGAGCGCGGCACGCAGCCGGCGGACTTCAACACCTACATCGGCCGGCGCGGCAACCACGAGGTGATGGTGCGCGGCACCTTCGCGAACGTGCGCCTGCGCAACCTGCTCGCGCCGGGCACGCAGGGCGGCCTCACGCGCCACTGGCCCGACGGCGGGCGCATGAGCGTGCACGAGGCGGCGACGGCCTACCGGGCCGAGGGCGTGCCCCTCATCGTGTTCGCGGGCGCCGAGTACGGCACGGGGTCCAGCCGCGACTGGGCGGCCAAGGGCACGGCGCTGCTGGGCGTGCGCGCGGTCATCGCGCAGTCGTTCGAGCGCATCCACCGCGCCAACCTCGTCGGCATGGGCGTGCTGCCCCTGGAGTTCCTGCCCGGCGAGGGCGTGGGCGCGCTCGGCATCTTCGGCCACGAGGTGTTCGACCTCGAGGGGCTCGAGGGCGGGCTCTCGCCCGGGCAATCGATCGAGCTGGTGATCCACCACGCGATCGGCGCCACGCGCCGCGTGCGGCTGCGCTGCCGCCTGGACACGCCGATCGAGGCGCGCTACTTCGCGCACGGGGGCATCCTGCCCTACGTGCTGCGCGGCATCCTCGCCGCGGACGAAGGCACGCGCGCCTGAACGCCCGCGCGCGGCCGGGCGCGGCCCGGCGCGGGCGACGTGACCTCGGGCCTACGACGATCGACCCAGCCGGTCGCTTGCGCATTTTTCCCACGCGTTAGTTGCACTTGCCCTGCCGCGTGCCGCTCGCGCGGCGTGCGCGCCGGCCCGCGAGAGCGCAGGGCGCGACCTCGCGCCTCGCGAGCGCCCGCGTGCCTTCACGAAACTTGATGCATGACCCGCGTGCTGCGTCGCAACAACCGACGCGTCCGCCCGCTTGACGTGAGTCAAGCGCGG
>JBGAOO010000392.1:0-2698 GCA_044221765.1 Usitatibacteraceae bacterium
GCCCAGGGCGCGCCAGTGCGAGCCGTCGAAGTACTCCCAGGCGAGGACGGGATTGCCGCCCGTCGCGACCGCCCCCGCGAGCGTGAAATGCAGCTCCAGCCGCGCGCCGGCCAGTGCGAAAGCCTCCGCCGAGGACACGGCGAACGTGGCGAGCTTCTCGGGCTGGCGTCCGAAAGGCCGGAAGGGACCGCCCAGGTCGACCGGCGTGCCATCGAGCCGCGCCTCGTCCGCGGCGAGGCCGGCCTTGCTCGTGCCCAGCCGCGCCATGACGACATCGATCGCGGGCAACGGCCCCAGGTCGTCGAGCCCCTCGGGGCACAGCGGCGGCGGGACCGAGGCGAGGGACAGGCGCGAGCCCGTCTCCGCGCCGGCGAGCGGCCCGTCGAAGTGGAGCTGCCCGGGCCGGGTCCACGCGAGCGTCGCGACGGACTCGCCGTTCGCGGTGACCCGATCGCCCGCGAGGAAGGGATAGTTGAAGTCGACGTCCACCGCGATGACCGGTGCCTGCAGGATGGTCGCGCCCGCCTTGCCGGTGACCACGATCGTCTCGCCCGCGTCGAAGGGCGCCGGCGCCTCGAGATGCACGTTCGCGCCGTCGACCGCCGCGACGATGCCGCGCGCGAGCTGGTCGATCTCCAGGACATCGCCCGCCACCCACCCGGTGGCCGCGCTGTCGACCACGAGCATGCCCGAGCGCTTGCCGGCGATCCGCACGCACGGCTGCGTGAAGCTCACGCTCGCGCGGATCCAGCAGGTGCGGCGCCCGTCCACCTCACCCGGCGCCGCATCGGGGCCGCAGCCTTTCACGAGCGTGATCCGGCCCGACTGCGTGAGGCGGCACGTCTCGTCCTGCGCCACCTGCAGGGGCAGCCAGCCTTCGGGGCCCAGGTATTCCCAGTCGAGCACGATCAGGCGCTCGGGGCGGGCGGGCTCGGCGAACTCGATCGCCAGCACGACCTCGGCCGTTCCCTTCAGCGCGAAAAGCCGGTCGTCGCCCAGGTAGAGCACGTGCGGCACGCGCGTGCGGTCGTCGAAGGCGCGGAAGCCCGCCGCCAGCCCCTCCGAGCCGTCCGTGTAGCAGTCGGTCGCCGGATCGAGGCTGCGCAGCGCGACGAGCGCGGCGCGGGCGAGCGAGACGGTCTGCGTGGTGTGGAAGAGCGGCGCGGGAATCGCGGACGCTTCCTTCGCCTCGGCCGCGAGCGACGGCGGGTCCGGCGGCAGCCTGGCCGCCACCGAGCTGCGCGCGGGCAGCACCACCTCGCCCGGGCTGGTGGGCAGGAGCGTGAAGACGAGCGGCACGCGCGAGGACTGCGCGGGCAACAGGGAATTCGCGTACTGGTCGAGGAAGGCGAGCAGGGTGCGCTCCGGCAGCCGGTCCAGCCCCTCGCCCAGGATCTCGAGGTAGCGCGCGCAGGCCGCGAGCAGTGCCCGGCCCGCGTCGCCTTCGGGCAGGCGCCACTCGGGCACGAAGCCGGGCAGGCGCCCGAGCAGCTCGGCGAGCAGCGCGTGACGGTCGCGCCCGTCGTACACGGGCCGGAACACGCCCCGCCGCGAGAAGCGCTCGTCGCAGTTCACCGGCGGTTCTCCTGGGTGTAGAAGGGATGGACGAGGTTGTAGAACGTGTTGGTGACGCGCACCCGATAGCGCACGTCGATGTCGATGCGCCCAGACTCCGGCGCCGCGCTCACCCGCACCGTCACGCCGTCGATGCGCGGCTCCCAGAGGACGAGCGCTTCCTCGACGCGGTGGCGCACGAGCGAGAGCGTGGTGGTGCGGATCGGCTCGAAGAGCATCGCGCGCAGGCCCGCACCGTAGTCCGGGCGCATCACGCGCTCGCCCTTTTCCGTGCGCAGGATGATGTGGATGGCCTGGCGGATGTCCTCCTCGTACTGCGCGAGCGCCGTCGTCCCGTCCGCGCCAGCGGCGACGGGATGGGCCCAGCCTCGGCCGAGGAAGGCGCGGGGATCGGATGGGTTCATCGTGCGCGGCCTCGTCCCGGGTCAGCCGATGAGCACGGTCGAGGCGCCCGTGAGGATGGTCGCCCCGCACGCGCACGTGTCGCCCACCCGCGCCGCCTGCCGCCCGCCGATGAACACGCGCGAGCTGCCGACCATGACCAGGTTCGCCGGGTGCGGACCGGCCGGCGGCGCAAAGGCGCACACGTGCAGCGTGCCGCCCACGTTCGCCGCGGGCTGCCCCTCGATGAGCACCGTCGGCACCCCCGGCCCCGAGAGCTTGCCGGGATGGTCGGTGTCGTCGTTCACGCGCGCCGCGTTCGCCATGGCCCGCCCCGTCAGTTGATGAAGACCATGCCGCCGCCGATCCTGCAGGTGCCGCCGGCCTTGAACGTGGCGGCGGCATCCCCGTTGATGCTGACGGCCGTGCCGTTGATCGTGACCACGGGTGCCTCCAGCTTGATGCTCACCTTCGACTCGATCGAGACGTTGCCCAGCGCATCGAGGAAGATTCGCGAGCGCGTGGGCACTGGCGACGCACCCACCACGATCTCCACGCCCTCCAGCCCGAGGGTGATGCGCTGCTGCGAGGTCGAGGTGATCGTGAGCGACTGGGTCAGGTCGTCGAAGGAGATCTCGTGGCCCAGGGGCGTGCGGATCACGCGCTTGTTGACCGGGTCCGTGGGCAGCAGCGCGGGCGGGCGGTCGATGGCGCTCCAGAGGCTGCCGATCACGTACGGGTC